>VBEZ01000184.1 GCA_005882255.1 Chloroflexota bacterium
ACCTTCGCGATGACGGCGTCGCGCTGCGGTCGCTCGGCGAAGCCCAGGTCCGCGGCAATTCGAACGCGGTCGAGGTCTTCACCCTGAGCTAGGACTTCGTCGCGCGCCGCGTACGTGGTGCCGCGGCGCCGTCGAGCAGCGTAAGACCAGCTGGGGTTCGCGCCAGCCATTCGCGCGCCGCAACGAGCCCGCGCACGGTCGTGACGAACTCCTGGGCCGGTCGGGTCAACCGGCGATCGCGGCGGTGCGCGAAGCCGATGGTCCGAGTGAGCTCGGGCTTCGCGATGCGCACCGCACGGAGCGGCCCGCCGCGCTCGACGACGAGGCTCGGCACGACGGCGACGCCGACACCGGCCGCCGTGAGGCGCAGCACGCCGTCCATCTCGCCGCCCTCGAGGGCGAATGTCGGTTCGAATCCGGCCCGGCGGCACGCGGCGACCGTCGTCGCGCGCAGGTCGTAGCCGTCGCGGAACATCACCAGCGGCACACCGCGCAGCTCGGCGATCGAGACGCTGCGGCGCTGCGCGAGCGCGTGCGACTTCGGCACGGCGAGCACGAGCTCCTCGCGCAGCAGCGGTGTCGTCTCGAGGATGTCGTGGTGCATCGGCAGGATCACCAGCGCGACGTCGAGCACGCCCTGCTCCAGCTCGCCAACGAGGTCCCGCGAGCCGGCCTCGTGCAGCACGAGCTCGATCCCCGGATAGCTCTGGTGATAGCGGGAGAGCGCCGGCGGTATGAGCGTCGTGGAGAGGCTCGGCGTCGCGCCGACCGAGAGACGTCCGCGCCGCATCCCGGTGAGATCGCGCACCTCGCTCTCCGCCCCCTCCACGTCCGTGAGGACGCGGCGCGCGAGGGGGAGCAGCGCCTCGCCCGCCGGCGTCAGCGCGACGTTGCCGCGCATGCGATGGAACAGCGGCGCGCCGAGCTCGTCCTCGAGGCGACGGATCTGCTTGGAGACCGAGGGCTGGGCGACCGCGAGCTCGTGCGCCGCTTTCGTGAAGTGTCGCTGCTCGGCGACCGCGACGAAGTACCGCAGCTGGTGAAGCTCCACCTGCCATAGCCTACGGCTATCGTCACGAGCGCTTCGATATCTTTGCCCGCCGCGAGGGCAGTGCGTACCGTGGCAGTCGGTGGCGACGACGACGGCGAGCGTCAGGCAGCGTCCGCACGAGCGTCACGATCGGTGGTGGGTTGAGCCGCTCACGATCGTGCTCGTGCTCGGTCTCTTCGGCGTCTACGCCTTCGTCGTCAGCATCCAGAACGCGAACTACTACTACGACCCGTATCTGTCGCCCTTCTACTCGCCGTGCCTCACCACCGGCTGCGTGCACCCGACGTTCCCGATCATCGGCGACTGGTACAACCTGTCGCCGGCGTTCCTCATCGTCGGCTCGCCGCTCGCGTTCCGCGTCACCTGCTACTACTACCGCCGCTCGTACTACCGCGCGTTCTTCTGGTCGCCGCCGGCCTGCACCGTGCCGGACGCGCGCGCGAAGTACAGCGGCGAGACGCGCTTTCCCTTCAACCTTCAGAACCTACATCGGTACGCGCTCTACCTCGCGATCCCGGTGCTCGCGATCCTGTGGTTCGACGCGATCGGGGCCTTCAGCTTCGACGGCCGGTTCGGCGTGGGCCTCGGGTCGCTGATCATGATCGCGAACGTCGTGCTCCTGTCGGGGTACACGTTCGGCTGTCATGCCGCGCGCTACCTCGTCGGCGGCTACCTCGATTCGTTCCACGGCAAGTCGCTGCGTTTTCGGCTGTGGAGCTGGGCCAATCAGCTGAACGCGCGCCACTCGCGCTGGGCCTGGTTCAGCCTCTTCAGCGTCATGCTCACCGATCTGTACATCCGACTCTGCGCGATGGGTGTCATCACCGATCTGCGGTGGGTCAGCTGATGGCGGAGTACGAGACCCACGACTTCGATGTCGTCGTCATCGGCGCGGGCGGCGCCGGCCTGCGTGCCGCGATCGAAGCGAGCGCGATGGGTGTGAAGACCGCGCTGGTGTGCAAGTCGCTCCTCGGGAAGGCGCACACCGTGATGGCCGAGGGCGGGATCGCGGCGGCCATGGGTAACGTGTGGAAGGAGGACAACTGGAAGGTCCACTTCCGCGACACCATGCGCGGCGGCAAGCTGCTCAACAACTGGCGTATGGCCCAGCTCCACGCGCAGGAGGCGCCGGACCGCGTGCTCGAGCTCGAGGAGTGGGGAGCGCTCTTCGACCGTACGAATGACGGGCTGATCCTGCAGCGCGACTTCGGCGGTCACCGGTACGCGCGGCTCGCGCATGTCGGAGACCGCACCGGCCTCGAGATGATCCGTACGCTCCAGGACCACGCCGTGCACCGAGGCATCGACGTGTTCATGGAGTGCACGCTCTACCGGCTTCTCACCGATGACGGCAGGATCTCCGGCGCGTTCGGCTACTGGCGGCAGAGCGGCAAGTTCGTCCTCTTCCGCGCGAAGGCGATCGTCCTCGCCACGGGTGGCGTCGGGAAGTCGTGGAAGATCACCTCGAACTCGTGGGAGTACACCGGCGACGGACACGCGATGGCGCTCGACGCCGGCGCCGACCTCATGGACATGGAGATGACGCAGTTCCATCCCACCGGGATGGTGTGGCCGACCAGCGTGCGCGGCATCCTCGTGACCGAAGGCGTCCGCGGCGACGGCGGGACGCTGAAGAACAGCAAAGGCGACCGCTTCATGTTCCGCTACGTCCCCGACTTCTTCCGTGCGGAAACCGCCGACACGGAAGAAGAGGCCGACCGGTGGTACGAGGACAAGAGGAACAACCGCCGGACGCCGGATCTGTTGCCGCGAGACGAGGTCGCCCGGGCGATCAACACCGAGGTGAAGGCCGGGCGCGGGAGCCCGCATGGCGGCGTTTTCCTCGACATCGCCTCCCGGCGCTCCTCCGATTACATCAAGCGGCGACTGCCCTCGATGTACCACCAGTTCATGGAGCTCGCGGACGTCGACATCACCAAGACCGCGATGGAGGTCGGTCCGACGCTCCACTACATCATGGGCGGCGTCCGGGTCGATGCGGACTCGGCGCAGTCGACCGTGCCCGGTCTCTTCGCCGCGGGCGAGGTCGCCGCGGGCATGCATGGCGCGAACCGCCTCGGCGGGAACTCGCTCTCGGACCTCCTCGTCTTCGGTCGGCGTGCCGGCCTCTACGCCGCCGAATACGCCAAACGCGTCCCGCAGGCGCCGCGCGTCGACGATCGCCAGGTCGACGCGGCGGCGACGGGGATGCTCGCGCCGTTCGAGCGGCGCGAGGGCGGCGAGAACCCATACGCGGTGCACGCCGATCTCATCGCGGCGATGCAGGAGCTTGTCGGCATCATCCGGACCAAGAGCGAGCTCGAGGAAGCCATCACGCGGATCCACGCGATGCGGGAACGGGCGCGGCGTGCCGGCGTCACGGGCTCTCGTATCTACAACCCGGGCTGGCATCTCGCGCTCGACCTGCTGACGATGCTGACCGTTTCGGAGGCGGTCGCGATGTCAGCGCTCGCGCGTCAGGAGAGTCGCGGCGGGCATACGCGGGACGACTACCCGAGGCCCGATCCGCAGTGGGGGAAGAAGAACGTCATCCTCCGCCGGCGCGACGGCGAGCTCAGCCTCGTCACCGAGCCGCTGCCCGAAGTCCCAGCGGAGCTGCGGCCGCTCATCGGCGAGGACAAGCCGACGGGCAAGGTCGCCCTCGAGCCCGTCGCCGCGGCCGGCGCGAAAGAATAGCGATGCCCGACGTTCGCATGAAAGTGTGGCGCGGCGACGCGACCGGGGGCGCATTCGTCGACTTCACCGTGCCAGCCGACGAGGGCATGGTCGTCCTCGATGTCGTCCATCGCATCCAGGCGACGCACGCCCCGGATCTCGCGGTGCGTTGGAACTGCAAGGCCGGGAAATGCGGCTCGTGCAGCGCCGAGATCAACGGCCATCCGAAGCTGATGTGCATGACGCGCATGAACACCTTCGCGCCGGATGAGGAGATCACGGTCTCGCCGTTGAAGACGTTCCCGGTCGTGAAGGATCTCGTCACCGACGTGTCCTTCAACTACGAGAAGGCGAAGACGATCCCCGCGTTCAAGCCGAAGCCGAAGGAGGCGGACGGCACGCGACGGATGTACCAGGAGGACATCGAGCGCGTGCAGGAGTTCCACAAATGCATCGAGTGCTTCCTGTGCCAGGACGTCTGCCACGTCATCCGCGATCACGAGGAGAACAAGCCGTCGTTCTCGGGCCCGCGCTACTTCGTGCGGCTCGCCGCGCTCGAGATGCACCCGCTCGACACCAACGACCGCATCGATCTGGCGCGCCTGAAGCACGGACTCGGTTACTGCAACATCACCAAATGCTGCACCGACGTCTGCCCGGAGGACATCCACATCACCGACAACGCGATCATCCCGCTCAAGGAGCGCATCGTGACGCGGACGTATGACCCGATCGCGTGGGCGCTCCGGCGGATGCGCGGAAAGTCCGCCGACCTTGGTGCTGGAGAGCCGGAGCCACCATCCGCCTGAGCTCGCGCCTCGTGTTCCAGATCGTCGTCGGCGTGGTCCTGGTGACGACGCTCCTGTTCCTCGTCATCCGGCCGGCGGTCGAGCGCGGGGGAGCCGGCGAGCTGCTCATCATCGCCGGGATCTTCGCCGCGATCCTCCTGATCGAGCGCTGGCTGCGCACGCGCTGATGCCCCGCTGACCCCGTTTGGCGGGCCGACGGGTGTTAGGCTCGGCCGCCGAGGGGCAAAGGCACCGTATGAAACCACTCCCGCTAGCCGCGAAGCTACTGATCGCGGTCACCGTCGTCGCCGCAACGCCATACGTGGCGCTCGGGGTGCGCGACGCGCTCGACGGACGCGTTCCGCCTGAGTACCTGGGCCTCCTCTTCCTTGCCGCGTTCGTCCTTTCGGTCCGGCCCATCCGCGTTCAGAGCAACACCGAGCTGTCGGCATCGGACGTAGCGGTGATCGCCGGCATCGTGCTGATGCCGCCTGGCGCCGTCGCGAGCATGGCCGCGGCGGCACGCCTCGCCAACGACATCCTCTCGGGCAAGCGGCCGCTCCAGATGATCCGCAACGCGGCATCGGTCGCGGTCGCCACCGGTACGGCCGCCGCCCTGTACACGATCTTCCGCGCGGAGCTCGCCGTGATGGTCGAGCCCGTCGCGGCGACGATCGTCGCCGGCGTCGCAGCGGTGCTGGTGCTGGTCTTCGTCGACATCGCGCAGATCGTGTTGCTGCAGCGTGCGCTGCGGAACGTGAACCTCGACAAGGTCACGCGTCAGTGGGTGAACCGCACGGTGCGCGCTCAGCTCCTGTGGAGCCTTGCCGCGGTCATCACGGTGCAGGTCGTCCTCATCGAGCCGTGGTTCCTCGTCCCCGGCATCCCGCTCTTCCTCTTCGGCTACCTCGACATCCGAGCGCGCTTCGCCGCGGAGCGTCGCGCGCGTCTCCTTGCCACGCTCGTCGAGGTCGGCCATTCCGTCGGAAGCTCGCTCGACCCGGTGAAAGTCTTCCGCGAGGTCTTCGAGCAGGTCCGGAAGGCCCTCGACGTCGATGCGTTCTACGTCGCGATCGCCATCCCCGAGCGCGGCACGCTCTCGTTCCGCTACCTCTACGACGGCGGCGAGGAGATGGAGCCCGAAGAGAGCCCAATGGCAGGAACGCTCGGGGGACTGGCGGTCGAGCGCGACAAGCCGATCCTGCTGCACGATGCCGAGCGCGACCGCGTGCGGCTCAAGCTCCCACCCCGCAGCCCGTGGGGCAAGGTCGTGGAGCGGTCGATCATGGTCGCGCCGCTCCGGTTGCATGGAAAGCCCATTGGAGCGATCTCCGCGCAGAGCTCGCGACCGAACGCGTACGACGAGGGCGACCTCGAGCTGTTGTCGGCCATCGCGAACGAGGCCGCGATCGCGATCGAGCGCGCGGACCTGTACGACCGCACGCTCGCGCTGTCGCGACGGCTGTTCGATCTCCATCGCATCGGCCTCGAGCTTGCGACGCACAAGGAGCTGCCCCCCCTCGTCCGGGCGCTCGCCGATTCGGTGCAGGGGATGATGCAGGCGTCCGCGGTCGCCGTGTACCTCGACTCCGGTGGCGACAGCCTCGAGTTCGCGGTGACGACGGGCACGGCCTCGAGCGATGTGCTGATGCTCCCGAAGAGCAACCCCGTGATCGCGAAGTTCCTCGAGGCGGGGACCCCGATGCAGATCCACGACGAGGACGACGCTCCAAAGAACGCCCGGAAGCTCCTGCGCCGCTTCGGCCACGCCAGCGTGCTGCTCCAACCCCTTCGTCTCGCGGACAAGCTCGTCGGCGTGCTCTTCGTGACCTGGAAGGAGCACCACGTCGTGTCCGGCGACGAGCACGAGCTCATCGGTGTCCTCGCCGGCTTCGGTGCGGCGGCCATCCGGAGCATCGGCCTCTACCGGGAGCTCGACGACGCGTACCTGTCGACCGTCTCGGCCCTGACGGCGACGATCCAGGCACGGGACCACTACCGCGAGGACCATCAGCGGCGAGTCGCGGCGGACGCGCTCGCCCTGGGCGAACGCATGCACCTGCGACCCGACGAATTGCGCGATCTCCGGTACGCGTCGCTCTTCCATTCGCTCGGGAAGATCGGCGTCCCCGCATCGATCCTCGGGAAAAATGGCCCGCTCACGCCCGATGAGATCTCGATCGTCCGCGAGCACCCGCTGCTCGGAGCCCGCATCCTGGAGTCGATCCGCTTCCTCCGCGGAGTCGTGCCGATCGTCCGTCACGCGAGCGAGCGTTGGGACGGCTCGGGCTACCCGGACGGACTCTCGGGTGAAGCGATCCCGCGCGCGGCACGCATCCTCAACATGGTCATCGGCTACCACGCGATGCTCGCCGACCGCCCGTACCGCATCGCGCTGCGCGCGGACCTGGCGCTTGGAGAGCTACGTCGTCTCGCCGGCGCGTGGTACGACCCGGCGATGGTCGACCAGTTCGTGGCGATGATCGAGGCCCGCGGGGTCATCGAGGCCGCTGAGGAGGAGGTCGGGACGAGCCGCGAGCTCGCGATCCTCGCCGACCTCACGCCGGAGTTCCACACGATCCTCGATCTCCAGCAGCTGCTCGACCGCATCCTCAGCATCCTGCTCAAGAGCATGCCGGGCAGCCGACTGACGATCTTGCTACGCGAAGACCAGACCGACGATCTTGTCGTACGCGCCCTGGCCGGTCTGCCGACCGGCGCCGGCTCATCGCTGCGCGTGCCCTCGGGCCGCGGGATCTCGGGCTGGGTGCTCGAGCATCGTCAGCCGCAGCTCGTCGACGACGTTCATCTGGATCCGCGCTATCTCGGCGATCCCGAGATCCGCTCGGAGATCATCATCCCGCTGGTGAGCGCGGGCCGACCCATCGGCGTCCTCGCCGTTTCGCATCGCGTGCCGCATGCGTTCTCGCAGCGCGACCTCACGCTGATGCAGGCGGTCGGCGCGCAGATCGCGGCGGCGATCGATGTCGCGGAGCTCCACGAACGGCTGAAGCGAGCCGCGAACACCGACGCGCTCACCGGGCTTCACAACTACCGCTACTTCTACGACCGCCTCGAGGAGGAGATCGCGCGCGCGGCGCGCCGCGAGCAGTCATTGGCGGTCGCGTTCTTCGACCTGGACAAGCTGAAGACCGTGAACGACACGTACGGTCACCTCGCGGGGAACGAGGTCCTGCGCACCCTCGGGCGCAGCATCGGCGCACAGGTGCGCACCGAGGACGTGCCCGCGCGGTACGGAGGCGACGAGTTCGCGATCGTGATGACGGACACGCCACGCGATGAGGCGGAGAAGGTCGTCATCCGGCTCATGGAGGTCCTCGAGAACGCCGACGTCGAGCTACAAGACGGTCGCCGGATCCGCATGCCCGAGCTCTCCTGGGGCATCGCCTCGTATCCGCTCGACGGCCGCAGCGCGCGCGAGCTGGTGGACAACGCCGACACGCGCGCGTATGCGAGAAAACGATCTCGCTAGCGGAGCTCCGCGCGAAGCGTCTGTTCGACTGCAGGCTGACTCCCGACCGGAAGCTGCGGACGCTCGACGACGCCCATGCCTTCCTCCAGGAGCGGCGCATGCTGACGCTGACGCAGGACGCGGCGATCCCGAGCCTCTTCGCCGCGACGCACGAGGACGCCTACGACGCGACGAAGAAGGGTTTCGCGTCATGGCCCAAGACGAAGTGGAGCTGGGGCGGCGAGCTCACGGAGCGTCCGGACGTCTTCGAGACCAAGCTGCACCGCGGGAAGACGCTGTTCCTGAATCCCGATGGCGCTCGTGCGGCCGATCCGCTGTGCCGCGCCGCCCTGGCGCAGGCCGAGTCGGCGGCCGACGACGGCGCGCGGCTGCTGCGGCACTTGGCCGCAGCCGGTCCGAGCACCGTCGAGGACGTGAAGTCCGAGCTCGGCCTCGCGGCCGCCGCACTGCGCAAGGTGCGTGAGGGGCTCGAGCGCGACGGCGCCATCGTCGCGCGCGGCGTCGCGGTGGAGGACAGCAAGGGCGGCCATCGGCACTCGAGCGTGCTCTCGCGCTGGGACCAGGTGTGGCGCAAACCGTGGAAGACGACGGAGGACACCGCGCTCGAGGAGCTCGTGGTCCTCGGCGTGCGCGCCGCGGTGCTCACACACGAGGACGAGGTGCGGAACTGGTTCTCCTGGCCGGTCGCTCGCCAGACGATCGCCGATCTCGTGGCGGCTGGCCGGCTCGTGCATCCCGTGAGCGGGTGGCTGGCCGCTCGCTGACGTCCTGCTACCGACGCGGCGAGGCGACGGGCTCGCTCGCTCAAACGGGCCTGCTTCCGTGCTCTCTCTGGTCCGGTCTCTCGTTACCGCAGGCTCGACTTCGCTCGCGAGCCCGTCGCCTCGCCGCGTCGGCATGCGAGAACGTCGCTCGCTGGGAACTTCTGACTACGCCCGCTGTATGAGTTGTCGTCGTGGACGCGGATGCGCGAGTGGGCCCCACGGCAGGAGAGTGCGTCCATGCGCGCATCGGTCGCGGTCGATCACACCGCCGCATTCGCTGGGCGTCTGGCGACGGCTTTCGTCGAGCTCGCGCTTGCCGCCGCGATCATCGTCGCCGCGGTCTTCGTCGGTCATGACCTGCGCGAGTGGCGTGACTGGTATCCGACCTCGTATCACCCGTGGCTCGGCGAGCAGCTCGCACCGGATGTCGCTGAGCCTTAGCTCTTCGCGGCGCGCACGACCCGCGCGGATCGGCCAGCCTCCGTTTCGCCTTTGACGCGGAGCGGCGCGACGCTACCGCGGATGACGAGCGGCGCACGGAGGACGTGCCGTCGCGTCGATTTGCCGCGGCGCGTGCCGGTATGCGGGTCGGCAACGAGCCGGGCCGCCAGCTCTCCGACCTCGCGCATCGGCTGTCGAAGGGTCGTCAGCGGAGGATCGAACACCTCAGCCACGGGAATGTCGTCGAAGCCAATGATGGAGACATCTTCGGGTACACGAAGCCCGTGCGCGCGTAGGGCGGCGATCGCGCCAAGCGCGAGAAGATCGCTCTGGGCAAAGATCGCGCTCGGTCGTTTCGCGACGGCGAGCAGCCGTTCGGCGGCCCGCCGTCCGCTTTCGAGTCCCCAGTCGAGAGACGGCTCGACGACCTGAGCTTCCGCCGTCGCGTGGCCGCGCAGTGCGTCGCGGTAGCCGTCGAGGCGCGCCCGCGCGGACGGCCAGTCCAGCGGTCCGGTGATCGTCGCGATGCGTCGATGTCCTTGGCTGAGGAGATAGTTCGTCGCTTCCACTCCGCCGCGACGGTTGTCGATATCGACGTGGTCCGCGCCGGGGAGTTCGATGTCCGACGCGACGACCACGGTGGGAAGTCGGGTCGCGGCGCCAGCGAGCAGGTCGTCATCGGCGAGCCGCAGCCGGGGCACGGCGATGATGAGGCCCTCAACGCGCCGCTCGAGGAGAAGCCGGAGGTAGGTCCGCTCGTCATCTTCCGCGCCGGGTTCGATGCTGCCGATGATGAGGAAGAATCCGTGCTTGCGCGCCTCCGCGTCCGCGCCGGCGACAGCCTCGGCGAAGAAGTGATCGCTCACGTCGGTCGTGACCATGCCGAGCGTGTGCGTTCGGCTCGACGAGAGGCTGCGCGCCACCTGGCTGGGGACGTACTCCAGCTCTCGGATCGCGTCCGCGACGCGCTCGCGAGTCTCCGGTGTCACGCTGTTGTGCCCGTTGATCACACGCGACACCGTCTGGTGCGACACCCTGGCTTTTCTGGCGACATCGCGGATGGTGGCGCGGTTCACGTCAGGTTGCGTCTCCTGCCCTTTGTCAGCGAACAATACCTGTTCGTGGCCGTGCCAGGCCTCTTGACAGAGGCGATATTTGGTCTATGTTACCGGTCACATCACGCCGGGCGCCAGCCCAGGCGCCTGGAAGGGAGGGGCCCGATGACCACGTGGACCACGCGCCGTCAGCTCCTGAAGGGGGCCGGCGTTCTCGCCGCCGCGGCTGCGGCCGCGCCCATTCTCTCCGCGTGTCAGCCGACAACGACGTCGAAGTCAGGGTCGGGGAAGGTCGTCGTGATGACCGACCCCAACGAGTTCAACGACGACGACCGCAAGACCCTGGAGGACGCGACGAAGCTGAAGATCGAGATCGTTGCGAGCGACCTCACCCGGCTCTACGCGATGTTTGCCGCCGGCAACCCTCCCGACGTCTTTCGTGTCCAGGCCGCGGGCGTGCCGCAGTACATCTCGCGGAAGATGGTCAAGAACCTCCAGCCGTACTTCGCCAACAGCAAGCTGCTCAAGCCGGACGACCTCGCGCCGGCGAACAACTTCTACAAATGGGACGGCAAGGTGGTCGGCAAAGGCGACCTGTACGGGATGGTGAAGGACTGGTCACCCGATTACACGCTCTTCGCTTACACGAAAGCGTTCGACGATGCGGGCGTGAAGGTGCCGAGCGACAGCACGCCCCTCACCTACGACGAGCTGCGAGCTCTCGCGAACAAGGTCAATCGCAAGACCGCCGGCAAGCGCGTCTACTGGGGGTTCGTCCATTCGAACAACGACCAGTGGATCGACCGGACCGCGATGAACATGCTCGCCGAGAAGGGCCAGACCCTCTACGCGGCGGATTTCTCCAAGCTCAACATCAGCGGCAACCCCGAAGCCCTCAAGGTCATTCGCTACCTGTATGACCTCGCGGCGGACGGCGTGCAACAGACGCCGACCGATCCAAGTCCCAACTGGATGGGCGCCGATTTCAACAACGGTCAGGTCGCCATGCTCCAGTACGGCTACTGGTTCAGCGCGATGGCGGAGAGCGACATCACGAAGGGGAAGACCGTCTTCCTGCCCGCGCCGACCTGGTCGGGCGTACGGCGCGATCCGACCATGACCGCGACCGGGTGGGTCGTGTCCGCGCAGACGAAGGACCCCGACGCCGCATGGGCGGTGTTCGAGCAGTACATGGGTGGGAAGCCCGCGCTCGACCGTGCGAAGAGCGGCTGGGGCGTGCCCGGCCTCAAGTCTCTTTACAAGGAGATGCCGCAGCAGTCCGCCTTCCAGCAACAGGTGCAGAAGGTGCTCCAGGGCGAGCTGTCCAACGCCGACTTCGTTCTGCAGTTCAACCCGTACCTCAGCGAGCAGGCGTTCTCGACGAGCTGGGTCAAGAACCTCGAGCCCGCGCTCAAGGGCTCGATCACCTTCGATAAGTTCGTACAGAACATCGAGACCGAGATCAACGCTGCGATCGTGGACGGCAAGCGCATCGTCGGGAACTAGCATCCGCGTCGCGTCTCGAATGGAGGGTGTCCATCGCATGACCGGCGCGGCGCAGGTTCTCGATCGTCCCGTGGCCCGCGTCGCGCCATGGCGGCGACGCGGTCTCCGCCGCGCGGTCACCTTCTACCTGCTCATTTCCCCGTGGCTCATCGGGTTCGTGCTCCTCGCGGCGATCCCGCTCGTGATGGCGTTCCTCATGTCGCTGTCGAACTACGACGGCTTGAACCTCGAGTACGTCCAATTCGTCGGTCTGGAGAACTACCTGCGGGCTTTCACCGATCCCGATGCGCAACATGCGCTCGGCCGCACCCTGCTTCTCATGGCGGTCGTCGTTCCGTTCAGCCTCGCTCTTCAGCTCGCGCTGGCCCTGCTGGTGAATCAGCGGATCCGCTTCACCAGCCTCTTCCGCACGATCTTCTACCTGCCCTACGTGATCCCGGTCGTCGCCGCGGCGTGGGTGTGGAAGATCTTCGTCGACCCGACCGGCGGGCTGCTGAACGCCCTGCTCGGCGTCGCCGGCGCTGCAGTGAACGTGCGGTGGCTCGTCGAATACCCGACGGTCGTCCTGGCGCTCCTCACCATCTGGGGGGCGGCCGGCGGCGGGATGGTCGTGTTCCTCGCCGGCTTGCAGGGGATCCCCGCCGAGTACCGCGAAGCGGCGATGATCGACGGCGCGAACCGGCTGCAGGTCACGCGACACATCACCCTGCCGCTCCTTTCGCCGGTGATCTTCTTCAATCTCGTGACCGGGATCATCGCGACGTTGCAGATCCTGGTGCAGCCGATGCTCCTCGCACCGGGGATCCTCGGTCTGAGTCCGGGCACGGTACCGCCGAGAGACAACTACCTCTACGCGGTGCACGCGTACCTGGAGATCTTCGTGAAGCAGCTCTTCGGATATGGTTCCGCGCTGCTCTGGCTTCTGTTCGGCGTCGTACTGGCCCTGACGCTCGTCCTCTTCAAGACGAGCCGGCGTTGGGTCTTCTACGGGATCGAGCCGTGACCGTCGCAATGTCACGACGACGTTCCACCGCGACCGATGCCACGCTGAGGTACCTCCCGGTACTGGTGGCGGCCACGGCGTTCGCGTTGCCTCTGGCCTGGGTGGTCGTCACGTCCCTCAAGAAGCAGTCCGAGTTCGGATCATCTCTCCTTCCGGCCGCGCCACAGCTGGCGAATTACCAGCTCGCACTATCGCTCCTCGACTTCATGAAGTTCGCGACGAACTCGCTCGTACTCAGCAGCTCTTATGCGCTGATCGTCGTTATGGTCAGCGCACTCGTGGGATACGGCTTTGCGCGGCATCGCGCGCCGGGCCGCGGGCGTCTCTTCATGCTCGTGCTGGCGACGCTCATGGTCCCGAACCTGGTGCTGTTCGTGCCTCAGTTCGTCATCTTCGCGAAGCTCGGACTGACCAACACGTACTGGCCGTGGATCCTCTGGGCCCTCGGAGGAAGCCCGTTCGCGATCTTCCTCTTTCGCCAGTTCTTCGCGACGTTCCCGCGCGAGCTCGACGACGCAGCCGAGGTCGACGGCGCGGGTCCGCTGCGGATCTTCTTTCAGATCTATCTCCCGAGCGCCGCTCCCGCGCTGGCTGCCAGCGCCATCTTCATGTTCCTGTGGGTGTGGGGCGATTACCTGTACCCGATCCTGCTGCTGAACGGCGACAACACGACGCTGGCGGTCAAGATGTCCAGCGCATACGTCGACCCACGTGGGAACCCGCTGCAGACGGTCACCATGGCCGGCGTCGTCCTCTACGTCCTTCCGCTCATCGCGTTCTTCGCCGCGGCCAACCGCTTCATCGTGCGCGGCATCGTCACGACCGGGCTCAAGGGATGAAGATCGCCGAAGTCAGGCCGCTCGTGATGGGCGACGCGTGGCGAAACCTCACTTTCGTCGTCGTGCGCACCGACGACGGGCTCGAGGGCGTCGGCGAGGTCCGCATGGTGAACCACACCAGCGCGCTCCTCGGCTACCTCGAGGAGGCCGTCCCCACGCACGTCATCGGCGCGGATCCCTTCGCGTTCGAGGCGCTCGCTCGTCGCATGATCCGCGACGACTACGCACGCGCGGGGCAGATCGCGATGTCCGCGCTCGCGGTCCTGGACATGGCGTGCTGGGACATCGTCGGGAAGGCGCTCGGCCAGCCGGTGTACCGGCTCCTGGGCGGGCCCATCCGGGAGCGCATCGCGACGTATGCCAACGGCTGGTACACCGTCGAGCGCACACCCGAGGAGTTCAACGCGGCGGCCAAGCGCGCTGTGGCCAAAGGCTACCGGGCCGTGAAGCTCGACCCGTTCGGCACCGCGTGGCAGGAGCTGCCGCCGTCGGAGCTCCGCCGCGCGGTCGCGCTGGTGGAAGCGGTCCGCGACGGAGTGGGCCCCGATGGTGAGGTCTTCGTCGAGATGCACGGCCGCTTCACGCCGGCGCAAGCGATCGCCATCGCGCGGGAGCTCGAGCCCTACCGACCCGGATGGATCGAGGAGCCGGTGCCGCCGGATAACGTCAAAGCGCTCGCGACGGTGGCTCGACATGTGAACGTCCCGGTCGCGACCGGCGAGCGGATCCATGTCCGGCACGAGTTCCGCGAGCTGTTCGAGCTCGCTGCGGCCGACGTGATCCAGCCCGACCTCACGATGATGGGCGGCATCACCGAGACGCGGAAGCTCGCGAGTTGGGCCGAGTCCTATTACGTCATGGTCGCCCCGCATAACGTCGGCGGGCCGGTCTCGACCGCGGCGGCACTTCACTTCGCGGCGGCGGCGCCGAACTTCAAGATCCTCGAGTACTTCAACGACTTCACCGCTCCGTTCGTCAAGGACGCTGCGCCGGGCGTGCCGGACGTGACCGACGGATCATTCCCGCTGCCGGAGGGCCCGGGCCTCGGCGTGCGTTTGGACGAGGATCTCATCGCCGAACACCCACGCCGGCCGATCCATCTCAACCTGTTCGGCGACGGCTGGCATTTGCGCGGGCGCGAACGCGTCGCGAGCGAGCGGGCATGAGTGGACCGCTCGACGGTCGACGCGCGCTCGTGACCGGTAGCGGGACGGGCATCGGACAGGGGATCGCCCGCGAGCTCGCGCGTCAGGGCGCGGCGGTCGCGCTCCACTACGCGCACAGCGCGGTCGGCGCGCAGGCGCTCTGTGTCGAGATCGCTTCTTCCGGCGGTCGCGCCGCGGTGTTCTCAGGCGACCTCGCGGACGTGACGGAATGCCGACGGATCGTTGATGGCGCCGCCGCCGAACTCGGCGGGCTCGACATCGTCGTCAACAACTCCGGTGTCACGAAGACGCGGGATCCGCTCGCGCTCACCGAGCCCGAGTACGCCGAGCTCTTCGACGTGAACGTCCGGGCCGCGTACTTCTGCTCGCAGCAAGCGATCCCGCACCTGGAGCAGCGCGGCGGCGCGATCGTGAATGTCAGCTCGATCCACGGCGGCGCGGGCTTCCCGGGCCACGCGGCCTACGCCGCGACGAAGGGTGCGCTGAATGCGTTCACGCGTGCCCTCGCGATCGACCTTGCGCCGAAACGCATCCGCGTGAACGCGGTCGCGCCCGGCCTCATCGAGGTGTCGCGCTACTTCGAGCTGCCCGGATATTCCAGCGAACGAACCGCGCGGCGCGTGCCGTGGGGTCGGATGGGCGAGCCGGCTGATGTCGCGCGGGTGGTCGCGTTCCTTGCGTCGCCCGCTGCCGACTACGTGACCGGGCAGCTTCTCTACGTGGATGGTGGCATCAACGCGCGCATGGGTTTGGCGTGGGAAGACGCGGAGCCCCGCCGATGAGCCAGATCTCAACGCTCGCGCGCCGTTTTCCTCCCGGATTCCTGTTCGGGACGGCCACAGCCGCCTACCAGATCGAAGGCGGCCACGATGCCGACGGGAAAGGGCCATCCATTTGGGACACGTTCTGTCTTCGGCCTGGCGCGATCTCCACCGGCGAGACCGGCGATATCGCATGCGACCACTACCACCGATGGCGCGAGGACGTCGCGCTCATGCACGAGCTCGGGCTCGGGGCCTACCGCCTCTCCATTAGCTGGCCGCGCGTGATCCCGTCCGGGACCGGTGCGCGCAAC
>VBEZ01000185.1 GCA_005882255.1 Chloroflexota bacterium
GCCGTCCGCAACACCAACTTCTCGAACCTGGCCGACCCCACGCTCGACGCGCTGCTGAACATGGGGCCGAAGCAGCCGCTCGGCAGTGCCGAACGGCGCAAGACCTACGAGGACGCGCAGCGTCGCCTCATGGATCTCGCGCCGGTCGTCTCGATCCTCACCCAGCTCCGCGTGGAGGCGAGCGCGAAACGCGTGCGCGCCCTGCGCATGGGTCCGGACGGGCTCAACGCCCAGCCTCTCAACGACGTGTGGATCGATCAGTAGGGTTCCCGAAGACGCCGTGAACGTGATGACCCCCGGCCAGGCCGGCCTCGACGAGCGCATCGCCGCGGCACGACCCGACCTGTCGCCGGCCGAGGACCGCGTCGCGTCGTTCTTCGCGCAGCATCGCGAGGAGGTCGTGTTCCTCTCGGCCGCGGAGATCGCGGCGCGCCTCGATATGAGCGACGCCACGGTGATCCGCGCGGCGCAGTCGCTCGGCTACAGCGGATTGCCCGACCTCAAGACGGAGCTGCGCGACGCGCTGCGCACGCGCGCCACCCCCACGCTGCGCCTCGGCCGCAGCCTCGAGGAGCTGGGCGAAGACCCCGCCGCGGTCCTCGAGCATGTGCTCGCGACCGAGATGGAGCTGCTACACGACGCGCGCAAGACGCTGCGTCCGGAGGATTTCTCGCGCGCGCTCGACCTGCTCGCGAAGGCCGAGCGTGTGGTCATCCAGGGGCTCGGTCCGAACGCCCCACTGGCGGAGTACTTCGCGGCGCGGCTCCGGCGCATGCGGCGGCCGGCCCTCGCCGTCGGCGAGCGCGGGCAAGCGCTCGCGGACGCGCTCCTCGACATGCGAAAGGGCGATGTGGTCATCGTCCTCGCGTACGACCGCCAGAACCCCGAGTCGGAGCTCACCCTCGAGCGCGCGCGCGACCTTGGTCTGCCGTCGATCCTCGTGACCGATACGCTGGGCCTCGCGCTCGCGGGGCAATTCACCGTGGCGCTCTCCGCGCGACGCGCCGGCGGCGGGATGTTCCATCTCTCGGCGATCACGGTCGTCGTGCTGGACACGCTGCTGTTCGGTCTCGCGGGTCGCGATCGTGCCGGCGCGCTGGGCGCGGCGGAGGAGCTTCAAGAGATCCGAGCTCGCATCAACGAGCGGATGGGGGTGGCGACGTGAGCACGCTCATCGAAGGGACGACTGGAACGAGCAGCGCCGAGGTGCGCGCGCTGCGCGATCGCTACGTGCCAAAGGGCCTGCATGTCGGCACGCCGGTGGTGGTCGCGCGCGCGAAGGGCGCCGAGGTGTGGGATCCGGAGGGGAAGCGCTACCTCGACTTCGTCGCTGGCATCGGCGCGCTGAACCTCGGGCACCAGCATCCGGACGTGATCGCGGCGGTCCGCGACCAGCTCGAACGCTACACACACGTCTCGGCGCAGACCGTGACCTACGAGCCGTACGTGCGGCTCGCGCAGGAGCTCGATCGCATCTATCCGCGGAGCGGCGACGCGGCGTTCGAGACGAAGAGCGTCTTCGCGAACAGCGGCGCCGAGGCTGTCGAGAACGCGATGAAGATCGCGCGCGTCGCCACCGGCCGCGAGTGGATCATCGCGTTCCAGAACTCGTTCCACGGCCGCACCTACGCGGCGATGACCGCGACGGGCAAGACGAAGAACTCGCGGATGGCCTTCATGCGGACGACGACGCCGAACATCGCCCACCTGCCGTACCCGTATCCGTACCGGCCGCTCGCGGACCTCGGCGAGGAGGAGCTCGCAGACCTGCACGTGCGGCTGTTCGAGCAGGCGCTCGAGACGAACCTCGCGCCCGAGCACGTCGCGGCGGTGATCATCGAGCCGATCCAGGGCGAGGGCGGGTTCATCGTGCCGCCGCAGCGGTTCCTCCGACGCATCGCCGCGATCTGCCGCCGTCACGACATCCTGTTCATCGCCGACGAGATCCAGACCGGGATGGCGCGCACCGGTCGGATGTTCGCCATCGAGCACGCCGCCGTGACGCCGGACCTGCTCATCACCTCGAAGTCGCTCGGCGCGGGGTTCCCGATCGGCGCGGTCACCGGCCGCGCGGAGCTCTTCGACGCGCTCGGCCCGGGCTCGCTCGGGAGCACCTTCGGCGGCCACCCGATCGCGTGCGCCGCCGCCATCGCCACCATTCAGGTCATCGAGCGCGACGACATCACCGCTCGCGCCACAGCGGTCGGCCGGCGCATCCGCGAGCGCTTCGACGCCATGGCGAAGAACAAGCCGGTGATCGGCGAGGCACGCGGCATCGGCGCGATGCAGGCCATCGAGCTCGTGCAGGACCGCGCGACGAAGAAGCCCGCGGCAGCGGCCGTAGACGCCGCCATCAAGCGCGCCTGCGAGCGTGGCCTCCTGCTGCTGCGCGCCGGCCTGCACAGCAACGTCATCCGGACGCTCGTGCCCCTGACCATCACCGACGCACAGCTCGACGAAGGGCTCGACATCCTGGAGAGGTCGATCGATGCGTAGGGACACCGAGCTTCTGTACCGCCGCGAGTTCCTGCGGCGCTCGGCGCTTGCTGCCGCGAGCGTCGCGGTCATCGCGTGCACGCCCGGCGCGGTGACGCCGTCGGCGAGCACCGCCGCGAAGTCGTTGACGCCGACCAAAGGCGGGACGCTCACCTGGGGTCAGTGGGACAAGATCGACGTCATCGATCCCGCGCTCACGACCGGCGCGGCCGCCGGGGAGATCACCCAGAACATCCTGGACACGCTCATCACGCTCGACAGCGAGCAGAAGCCGCACCCGGCGCTCGCGACCAAATGGACGATCGAGGACGGCGGCAAGAAGTTCACGTTCACGCTGCGTGACGGCGTGAAGTTCCACGACGGGACGACGCTCACGTCCGCGGCGGTGAAGGGTTCCTTCGAGCGGATCATGAAGCCGGAGCTCAAGGCCGGCGCCGTCGTCTCGCTCCTCGGTCCGATCGACTCGATCATGACCCCCGACGACAGGACCGTGGTCATCAACTACAAGCAGGGCTATTACGCCTTCATGCTGCAGGCCTGGCGGTACTTCTTCGGCATCATGTCGCCGAAGTACCTCGCGACACTGAAGCCGGCCGACGTCGCTACCACGCCGGTGGGCTCGGGGCCGTTCATGTTCGACAGCCGCTCCCCCGATGGCGTCGTGACGCTCAAGGCGTTCCCCGACTACAGCTGGGGACCCGAGACATTCAAGAACCGCGCCGCGCCATACATCTCGACGATCAAGTTCCGCGCGATCACCGAGCCGTCGACGCGCATCGCGACGCTCGAGAGCAGCGAGAACCTGCTCATCGACGAGATCCCCGAGGCCGACTACGCGCGCCTCAAGACGAACAGCAAGTACACGTTCGTGCTCTCGCCGCGCGCGTCGCACACGCTCGGTTTCTCGATGAACGTCACGAAGGCGCCGACGGACGATCATGCCGTGCGCGAGGCCGTGAACTGGGCGGTCGACCGGCAGTCGATCGTCGAGAAAGTGTTCTTCGGCGTGCACCACGTTTCGGTCGGCCCGCTGTCCGAGGGCGTCTGGGCGCGCGATGACACGATCGAGAAGATGTTCACCTACGACCCCGCGAAGGCGAAGAAGGTCCTCGACGACGCCGGCTGGAAGCTCCCGGCATCCGGCCCGATCCGCGAGAAGGGCGGCGCCAAGCTCGAGATCCTCCTCGCGACGTTCCGCAGCCCCTGGACCGAGATCGCGCAGGCGATGCAGGCGCAGCTGCGCGACGTCGGCATCGACCTCAAGGTGCAGGTCATGGACCGCGCGCCATACCTCGACTACGTACGTGGCTACAAGCACAACATGGCCGCGACCTCGACGACGGCGATCGACCCGGATGGCATCCTGCGCGTCTGCTACGACTCCGCGAACCGCGTCACTGGTAGTAATTTCGCGAACGTTTCGGATCCAGCACTGGACGCGCTCGTGCGCAAGGGCCAGGGCCAGGAGCTCGGCACCGCTGAGCGTCGCCAGACCTACGTCGACGCGCAGAAGAAGATCATGGAGATCCTCCCGTACGTCGGCGTCATGAGCCAGGTCCGAGTGGAGGCGATGGCCGCGAAGGTCCACGACTTCAAGCCGGGCCCCGACGGGCTCACCGGCCTGCCGCTCAACGACACCTGGGTCGAGGGCTAGCCGCACATGGATCTCACCACGCTCGCGATCGCGGCGACGCCGTCGTTCATCGCGAGCGCGGTCGAGTTCGTCGAGGCGGCGACGATCGTCCTCGCGGTCGGCGTCACGCGAGGCTGGCGCGCCCCGCTCGTCGGCACCGTGCTCGCCGCGCTCACGCTCGCGGTCATCGTCGGGACGCTCGGCGTCGCCCTCGTGAACTACGTGCCCGAGCGTCTCCTGCTCGGGATCTACAAGCGCGAGGTCGCCGAGCTTCGCGCGCAGGGGCTGAAGAAGACGGAGTGGGACTGGGTCGGCACGATCGTCTCGTACAAGGCCGTGCTCCTCGAGGGCACCGAGGTCGCGTTCATCGTGATCTCGTTCGGCGCGAAGGGCGTGAGCGCGATGAGCGCCGCGATCTGGGGCGCGGTCGCGGCCGGTGTCATCGTGACGGGCCTCGCGGCCGCGATCCGCGGGCCGCTCACCGCGGTGCCCGAGAACCTGCTGAAGTTCATCGTCGGCGCGATGCTCACGACCTTTGGCATCTTCTGGTTCGGTGAGGGCGTCGGCGCCGAATGGCCGGGCGACGCGCTCTCGATCCCGGTCATCCTCGCGCTGGTGCTCGCCACGAGCTGGGCGTCCGTCCGCATGCTCAACGTCATCGTCCCCGAGGGCGCGCACGTTGAGGCGCGCAATGTCTAGCGTCCTCCGCGGCATCTGGGACAACACCTACGGCCTGCTGGTCGACGACGGCCAGCTCGCGGTCGGCGCGATCGCCGCGCTCGCGATCACCTGGCTCATCGCCCAGTACTCCAGCGAAGCCCTCCGCGAGGACGCCGGCTGGGTGCTCGTCGCGATGGTCGTCGTGCTCATCGTCGCGAACCTCTACCGCGCCGGCCGCAACGCGCACCGCCGACGCCGCACCTCTTAAGGGGTGGAAGGGGCGAAGCCCCTGCGAGAGCCAGACCTGGTCTTCCGCGGCGGCCGGATCTGGACGGTCGATCCGGCGCGTCCCGAGGCCGAGGCGCTCGCGGTCCGCGGAGATCGCATCGCCGCGGTGGGGAACGCGAGGGACGTCATGGCGCTGCGCGGACCCGGGACGCGCGTCGTCGATCTCGGTGATCGCATGCTGCTCCCCGGCTTCATCGACGCGCACACACACCTCGGGAACGCCGCCGCATGGGTCAGCCGGGTCGGTCTGTATGACGCGCGCGAGCCGGAAGCGGTGGCGGCGCTCGTCGCGCGCGCGGCGGGTCGCGTACCGAAGGGGCTCTGGATCA
>VBEZ01000186.1 GCA_005882255.1 Chloroflexota bacterium
GCTTCCCGTCCGACGAGTTCGCGGAGCTGCGACCCCGCGTGGTATGGGACCGCGTCGCGAACGCGCTGCGCTCGCGCGAGGGCGCGGGCCGCATCGCGCTCACGAGCGGCGGCACCATCCCGGACCGCGGGCTGTACGGCGTGTTCCTCGTCGGCGCGGAGCCCGGGAAGGGACGCGTCGGCGAGCTCGACGAGGAGATGGTGTTCGAGACGCGGCAGGGCGAGACGTTCCTGCTCGGCGCGTCCACCTGGCGGGTCGAGGAGATCACGCACGACCGCGTGCTCGTCTCGCCGGCGCCGGGTGTTCCCGGGAAGATGCCGTTCTGGAAGGGCGAGGCGGCCGGGCGTCCACTTGAGTTCGGCCGCGCGATCGGAGCGCTCACGCGGTCGCTGCGCGCGTCCGATCCGGCCGAGGGCACGCGCCGGCTGATCGAGAAGCACGACCTCGACGAGCGCGCCGCGCGCAACCTGCTCCAGTACCTCGCCGATCAGTACGCGGCAGCGGGCGCGGTTCCGGACGACCGGACGATCATCGTCGAGCGGTATGTCGACGAGGTCGGCGACTGGCGCGTCTGCGTGCTCACGCCGTTCGGCGGCAAGGTGCACGCGCCGTGGGCGATGGCGATCGGCGCCATGGTCCGCGAGCGCAGCGACATCGAGATCGACGTCCTCTGGACTGATGATGGCATCGTGGCGCGCTTCCCCGAGGCCGCCGCGCCGCCGCCCGCTGAGGTCATGCTCCCGGACCCGGACCGCGCGCAGGACCTCGTCGTGGCGCGGCTGTCGGAGACGCCGCTCTTCGCCGCGCGCTTCCGCGAGGCCGCGGGTCGCGCGCTGCTGCTGCCGCGACGCTTCCCCGGAAGCCGCTCGCCGCTCTGGCACACGCGCCGGCGCGCGTCCGAGCTCATGCAGGTCGCGTCACGGTTCGGCTCGTTCCCGATCATCCTCGAGGCGTATCGCGAGTGCCTGCAGGACGTCTTCGACATGCCCGCGCTCATCGAGGTCCTGCGCGGCATCCGCAGCCGCGACGTCCGCGTCGTCACCGTCGACTCGCGGACGCCGTCGCCGTTCGCGGCCTCACTCCTGTTCACGTACGTCGGCAACTTCATCTACGAGGGCGACGCGCCACTCGCGGAGCGACGGGCGCAGGCGCTGACCGTCGACCCGACGCAGCTGCGCACGCTCCTCGGCGAGGCCGAGCTTCGCGAGCTGCTCGATGCGGATGCGCTCGCCGAGCTCGAGCTCGACCTGCAACATCTCGCGCCCGACCGCGCGGCCCGTCATGCCGACGGCGTGCACGACCTGCTGCTCCGTCTCGGCGACCTCACGCGCGACGAGCTCGCCGCTCGTGTGACCGACGCGACGGCGGTCGACGATTGGCTCGCCGAGCTCGAACGCGAACGCCGGACGATCTCGCTCGTCATCGCCGGCGAGACCCGACACATCGCCGCTGAGGACGCGGCCAAGTACCGCGACGCGCTCGGCGTTGTCGTGCCGCCGGGGCTGCCGGACGCGTTCCTCGTCAGCAGCGAACGGCCACTCGCGTCGCTCGTGCGCCGCTGGGCGCGGACCCATGGGCCGTTCGGTGTCGCCGACCTGGCACGCCGTCTCGGGCTTTCGACGCGCCTCGTGCTCGACGCCCTGCGCGATCTGGCCGACGCGGGAACGGTCGTTGAGGGCGAGTTCCGACCCGGCGGGAGCGGACTCGAATGGGTCGATGCCGGAGTGCTGCGCACGCTTCGCCAACGATCTCTCGCGCGTCTGCGACGCGAGGTCGAGCCCGTGGAGCAGGCCGCGCTCGCGCGCTTCGCGACCGCGTGGCACGGGTTGGACTCCCCGCGTGGCGGCGAGGGCGCGCTCCTCGACGCGATCGGTCAGCTACAGGGCGCGTTCGTTCCCGCGTCCGATCTCGAGTCGCGCATCCTGCCGGCGCGCGTGAGCGGCTACGACGAGGGCGATCTCGACGCGCTCCTCGCATCCGGCGCCGCGGTCTGGGTCGGCGGCGGCGCGAGCGGCCCGCACGACAGCAAGGTCGGGCTCTTCCTCACCGAGCACCTCTCGCTCCTGCCCGAGCCGCGTGACGACCTGCCGGCCGGAACGACACACCAGAAGATCCGCGACCTGCTGGCGGCTCGCGGCGCGGTGTTCTTCCCACAGCTCCTCGCCGGTCTGGGAGGCGGGTTCACACCGGAGATCCTCGAGGCGCTGTGGGATCTGGTCTGGTCGGGCGAGGTCACGAACGACACGCTTCAGCCGCTGCGCGGCTTCATCCGCGCGCCCGCGTCGCGCGCCCGTCACCGGGCGAACGCCGCGCGCCGCTCGACGTATCCGACGCGCGCGTCGCTGCTGGTGTCGGCCGAGCGAACGGCGATCTACTCAAAGGAGAGCGGAGGCCGCTGGTCGCTCGTCGATTCGCTGCGCGTGCCCGACCTGACGCCGACCGAGCGTGTCACCGCGCGAGTGCACCAGCTGCTCGAGCGGCACGGCATCGTGACGCGCGAGGCCGTGCAGGCGGAAGGCCTCGCCGGCGGATTCGCCGCCGTGTACGGGGTGCTCAAAGCGATGGAGGACGCGGGTCGGGTCCGTCGCGGGTACTTCGTCGCCGGACGTGGCGCGACGCAGTTCGCGCTCCCCGGCGCGGTCGATCGTCTGCGCGTCGTGCGCGAGGCGAGCGAGCAGCCGACGGTCGTGACCATCGCGGCCACGGATCCGGCGAACCTCTACGGCGCGGCGCTGCCGTGGCCCGAACGCGCGGAGGGACGGCGACCGATGCGCTCGTCGGGCGCGCTCGTCGTGCTCATCGACGGTGCGCTTGCCGCGTGGCTCGCGCGTGACGAACGCGCGCTCCTGACCTTCACCGACGGCGACGAGCACGAGGTGGCGACCGCACGCGGGCTCATCGCGACCGCGCTCGCGGCCGAGGCGAGCCCCGACCGCCGCGCCCCGTTCTTCCTCGACGAGATCGACGGCCTTCCGGTCGACGAGTCCCCGCTGGCGGAGCCACTCCGTTCGGCCGGTTTCGCGCGCACCCCGCGTGGCTACATGAAACGGAATGCCTGAAGGCGACACGATCCACCGCGTCGCGAACGTGCTGCGGCGCGCGCTCGCGGGCAAGGTGGTCACGGGATTCGAGGTCGTCGCGCCGCGGATGAGCTCGGACGCCGCGCGCTTCGAGGTCGTCGGCAGCGTCATCCGCTCGGTCGAGTCGAACGGGAAGCATCTCCTCGTCACGTTCGCGCGCGGCGACGAGGACGTCGTGCTGCACACGCACATGAAGATGACCGGCGCATGGCACGTCTACCGGCCGGGCGAGCGTTGGTGGCTGCCGCCGTCCGACGCTCGGGTGGTCATCCGCACCGCGGAGTTCGTCGCGCCGTGCTTCCGGCCGCCCGTCGTCGAGCTGATGACGACGCGCGAGATCGCGTTCCACGCCGTCCTGCCGGACCTCGGGCCGGACATCATCCGCGACGAGTTCGACGCGGACGAGGCGCTCCGCCGGCTGCGCGCGAGCCCGCCCGAGCGCGACATCGCGACCGCGCTCCTCGATCAGCGGACGATCTCGGGGATCGGCAACGTCTTCAAGTGCGAGGCGCTGTTCCTCGAGCGCGTGTCCCCGTGGGCGAAGGTCGCGGATCTCGACGACGCGACGCTGGCACGTCTCGTCGCGCAAGCGCGAAAGCTGATGCGCCTCAACCGCGATGGCGGCGAGCGTCGCACGCGTTTCGCGCTGAATGCGTCCGAAAGCATGTGGGTCGACGAGCGCACCGGCCTGCCATGTCACGTCTGCGGCACGGCCGTCGCGTGGGGCTATCACCCGAATGAATTCCGGAAGAGCTGGTACTGCCCGCGGTGTCAGAACGTGTCGTGGGCGCCGACGACGGCGGATGAGGTCGGGCGTCTGGGTGCTGGCGCGCGATGAGACATGTGCTTGTTACGGCAGGCGTCGTCGCGGCACTTCTAAGCGCTGGGTCAACGCGAGGTGAAGCGGCCGTAGCGGGATACGACTCGGCTTATGCGGGCGAGTCGGCGTTCGTAACGATCGGCCCGGGCGCGAGTGGTCAGTTCCAGGTGTTCTTCGCGAACACCGGAGCTTCGACATGGCGGAAAGGGACGGCCACCCAGGTCAATCTGGCGGTGTGCCTCGAGGACAAAACAACCTGCAATGTGGAATCGCCGCTCGCGACTTGGAACGATGGCAGCTGGCTCTCGAACCGGGCTTATTCAACGCACATCCAGACCGAGGTCGCGCCGAGT
>VBEZ01000187.1 GCA_005882255.1 Chloroflexota bacterium
GCGACGGCGTACACGCTCTGGCCCACCGGAAGCGGAAGCGCGCGCTCGAGGCGCAGCTGGACCGGCAGGATCACGCGGTCGAAGAAGCGGACCAGGCCGCGCGACTGCTCGGTACGCCCGCGCACGCGGAAGCGCCAGAGCCAGCCGAAGAAGCCGGAGACGTTGTAGTACCGGAGCGCGGTCACGCTGAAGCCGGCACCCTCGAGCAGCTGCCGCAGGCTCCCCGTGGTGTAGCGGCGGTGGTGGCCGAGCCTGCGATCGAGATCGCTCATGAGCAGCTCGAACGCGGGCACGAAGATCACGAGCGTGCCGTCCATACGCAGCTCGCTGCGCGCCTTCTTCACCGCGGCGCGGTCGTCGCGCAGGTGCTCGAGCACGTTGATGAGGAGCGCCGTGTCGTAACGGTCCTTCGGAAGCTGCGCGCTGAGGTAGTCGCCGACGAGATACTCCAGCGGCTTCCGCACCGGCGCGGCGTCGAGCGCCTGACGCGCCGTGTCGACGAGGCGCGGGTCGACCTCGACGCAGGTGAGCCGCTCGACCTTCGGATCGGCCGCGACGCGCGACGAGTACGTCCCGATCCCCGAGCCGATCTCGAGCACACTGCGACCCAGGTGCGGCGCGACGAGCTCGCTGAAGATCCAGCGGACGTAGTTCTCGGCATCGCTCATGACCTCGAGGTCATCGGCGGCGAACGACGGCACCGCAGCGGGGCCGTCGGTCACGGGCCGGGTCGCCGGGTGATGACGGAGTGCAGCTCCTTCACGCGGAAGTTGAGCGTGTGGAGGATGAGGCCGGTGCTGATGAGGAGCGCGCCGAGCAAGATGAGTGTCACTGCGAGGATGCCCGCGGGCCGCGATAGGTCGACGGACGTAGAAAGGCCGAGGAGCGACCCGACACCGATGGACACCAGGCCGAGCCCGCCGAAGGTCGTGAGCGGTTTGTACGCGCGAAGTAGGTGGACGACCTGTAGGAAGATCGCGAAGCCGTCGCGATACGAGCGGAGCTTGGAGAAGCTGCCCTCGGGCCGCGCGCGGTACTCGATGTCCACCTCGGAGATCGTCATGTTGTAGAAGAGCGCCTGCACGGTCATCTCGGTCTCGACCTCGAAGCCGCTCGAGACCACGGGCAGGATGCGCGCGACCTCGGCGCTGAAGGCGCGGTAGCCCGAGAGGACGTCGGTGAGGCGCGCGCCCCAGATGAGGCTGACGGACCGGCAGAGGATGCGGTTGCCGGTGTGGTGGAAACGGCGGAACGCGCCGGCCTCGGGGCGACCGAAGCGCGCGCCGACGACCATGTCGCTGCTGCCGTCGATGACCGGCCTCAGCAGGTCGGGGATCCGGTCCGCCGGATAGGTCGCGTCGGCGTCGAGCATGACGTAGACGTCGGCCTCGACGCGCTTGAGCATCGCGCGCACCACGTTGCCCTTGCCCTGGCGGCTGACGCGCACGAGGCGGACCTGCTTCTCCGCGGCGATGGCCGCCGAGCGGTCGGTGCTGTTGTTGTCGAAGACGACGATCTCGGCGGCGGGGCACGCAGCGCGCACGTCGTCGATGACCGCGCCGATCGTCGCTTCCTCGTTGTAGCAGGGCAGGAGTACGGCTATCCGCGTGTTCAGGGCTCGATACTACTGACGTGCTCCGGCCGTGGAAAACCCTCGCGCGTCGCGTGCTGCTGAGCCGGCCGCCGTGGATCGAAGTCGGTGACGAACAGGTGGAGCTCCCGGACGGGCGCGTCATCGACGACTTCCCGTGGATCAGGACGCGCGACTTCGCGATCGTCGTCGCGATCACTCCGGAGCAGCAGGTCGTGCTGGAGCGCTCGTACAAGCACGGTCCCCGCCGTGTGGCGGTCGCGCTGCCGGCCGGATTCACCGAGAAGGGCGAAGCGCCGCTCGACACGGCGCGGCGCGAGCTCCGTGAGGAGACCGGCTACGAGGCGGACGACTGGCGCGCACTGGGAAGCTTCACCGTCGACGGCAACTACGGCCTGTGCGTCGAGCACGCGTTCCTCGCCATGGATGCGCGCCGCGCGGACGGCGCGAGCGCGACTCCCACCGGAGACCTCGAGGAGATCGAGGTCTTCACCGTTCCGCTGCACGAGGCACTCGCGATGCTCGCACGCGGCGACGTCGCGCAGCTCTCGAGCGCGTCAGCGCTGGCGCTGGCCGGTCTGGCTATCCACCCGCGGTCCGCGGCTCCGTGAGCTGAGCGCCGGATCCCCAGCGGATCGCGAGCGCCAGGAGCAGCG
>VBEZ01000188.1 GCA_005882255.1 Chloroflexota bacterium
CCGTCGACGTTCGTGCTGCTCGTCGTGATCCTGGTCGTCGCCTTCGCGCTCAAGCTCGCGGCGATCCCGTTCCACACCCACGCGGCGCTGCTCGCCTCCGAGGTGCCCGCCTCGGCGCTCGCGCTCTACTTCGGCGTCCTCGTGCCCACGACGTTCATCGCGTTCGCGCAGATCCTCGTTCTCTCCGGCCTGCTCCCCGCGATCGTGTCGATCGGAAAGGTGCAGGACCTGCTCCTCGCGCTCGGGATCACGTCGGCGCTCGGCGGCGCGTTCCTGGCGACCGGTTCGACCGAGCTGCGCCGCGTCGCGGTCTACTCGGTGATCGCGAACCTGGGCCAGGCGCTCGTGGGGATCGCAACGCTGTCGGGCCCGGGGATCATCGGCGCCATGGCGATCGCGCTCGTGACCGGCATGGCGGCGACCCAGCAGCTCCTCGCGGCCGGGACGCTCGAGCGTCGCGCCGGCGCCGACCGGCCGAGCGCGACGACCGCGCCGCTCGCGGCGCTCGCCTTCGTCGTCGGGGGGTTCGCGATGATCGGCGCGCCGCCGCTCGTCGCGTTCCCGGGACACTTCTTCGTCGAGCTGATCGCGTATTCGTATTCCGCGTGGATGGGCACCGCGCTCGTCATCGCGACGCTGGGCGTCCTCGTCGCGCAGTTGCGCGCGGCGATGGCGATCTTCCGGACCGCGCCCGAGCGCTGGCGGGTGGAACGGAAGCCGATCGCCGGCGTCGTGGGCGGCGTCGTCTTCACAGCGCTCCTCATCGGCGGCGTGCAGCCCGACGGCTTCCTGCAGCCGATCGCGGCCTTCGCGGACCAGTTCCTTCGCGCGCTGCATCCCCTCTAGCGCGCCCGGCGTCTAGCGCGCGGCGGGCAACGAGAGCGGATCGATCGGCTGACCGCCGCTCTGGACGGCGAAGTGGAGATGCGGGCCGGTCGTGATGCCGGTGAGGCCGACGAAGCCGATCACCTGGCCGCCGCTGACGGCCTCTCCGATCCGCACCGGCGGACGCGCGAAGGTGTCGTCGAGATGCGCGTACACGGAGACCAGACCGCCCGGATGCGCGACGATCACAACCATCGCGCCGTCGGGGAGGTGGCCGACGAACGTCACGCGCCCGTCAGCCGCCGCGAGCACCGGCTGCCCGAGCACCGCGGCGATGTCGACCGCATCGTGGAAGTGCGCGTAGTACACGCCGTGGAAGGTGCGCGCCGGCTCGAGCGGGAACGTCGTCGGTCCGAATGGCTGTGTGATCGCGCCGCGCACGGGAAGCGACCAGGTCGAGGGCGCGGCACCGTCGCTCGACATCGCCGTCGCGACCAGCTGGGCCAGCGAGGTCTGCGCCGCGGCCGCGTCGCGCGCGAGGGCCTCGAGCACCGCGACCTCGGCCGCGCGTTTGTCGCCCTCGCCATTCGCGGCCGCGGCGGCGATCGTTCGCGCGCGGTCGCGGAGCCGGCTGAGCTGCCCCTGCTTCGCGGCAACGGCCTCGCGTGCCTCCGCGAGCTGCGACACGCGATCGGAAAGACGAAGCTGCGCGTCGTGGAGCGCTGCGTCGACGGCGAGCAGCTCCCGATAAGCCTCGATCTGCGGATCGCTCAGCGCCGCGAGCGAGGGCGTCGCGCTCGCGGCCGCGAGTCGGAACGCGTCGCGCGTGAGGCGCTCGCGGATCGCCCGGCGATCGTTGGCCTGCGCCTGGAGCGCGGCGATGTCGGTGCCGACCGCGTCCAGATCCCCGGTGACCCGGTCCACCTCCGCGTTGAGCGCCGCGAGCTCGTCGCGGGCGACGAGCGCTTGGGCGTCAACGATCTGGGTGAGCGACTGCGCGCTGCTGAGGAGCTGCGCGTCACGCGCGCGCGCCGCTTCGAGCTCCTCGGCCGATGGCGTCGGCGCGGGCGTTGGCGAGGCGATCGCTGTCGCGGACGCCGAAGGACTCGCCGACGAGGAGGCCGACCGGGCCGACGGCGAGGCGGAGGAGCTCGCTGAAGGTGACGCCGATGGACTCTTGGCCGTCGACGGCGAGGCATTAGGAGAGGGTGTTGCGCTGGGAGACGGTGACGGCGTGATCGGGGGAGTCGGCGAGGGCGCGGGAGTTGGATCGTCGGCGTTCGCCGACGTCGGAAAGAAGGCCAGCAGCGCGAGTGCGACGACCACGCCCACCCGGAATGTGCGGAGCATTCCTCGCATAGCGTGCACGAGAGCGCTGATACAGCGGACGCACGTCCACCCGGCGGACGAGCGCGGCCTAGCGGCGGCTCGGTTCCTCGATCTTCCAGCCATCGGCGTGCAGGCGGGCGCGCTCGACCTCGAGGTCCTTGTAGCGGCCGATCTCTCGCCAGGGCACCTCGTCGATCGGCGTGCCGGGATTGATGCGCTGCATGACGCGCTGATCCTCGCGGAGCTCACGCACCACGAGCTGCCGTTCGCCGTGACCGATGCGCAAAAGCAGTGATGCGCGGAGCAACGTTGCCACGCTCCCCGGGGTCGCGCGGAATACGTGGCCCGTCTCGTATTGCGCGGCTTTCGGCCGGTAGTCGAAGGTGCGCCCGTATTTCGTGGCGTACTGGCTCGCGATGCGCTTCGCGATGTCGGGCGCAACGCCACGCACGACATCAACGGTGCCCTGGCCGAACATCGCGCGCGTTCCGGTCTGCGTGCCGAACGCGACGCGTGCATCCCGCGCGAGATTCTGCGCCCAGTGCGTCCGCTCGCTGCCTTCGAAGTACAGGTGGTCGTCGACCCAGGCGCCCCACTGCTGCACGAGATGCGGGCGGCCGTCCTCGTCGGTGGTCGAGATCCAGTAGAACCGGCCACCACGCAGGATCCGCTCGACGTCGCTCCACGCGAGCATGCCGCGGGTGCTCTTCGAGAGGTAGCCCTTGGGCAGCTGCGGCCGGTCGCGCCTAGGTGTTATGCCTGGTCCTCGGTCATCCAGCGCTCGACGTCGCGCGTGTATTCGACGACGCCGCTCGGGAACCAGAGCGCGATCTCGGTCCGCGCGGTGTCGGACGCGTCGCTGGCATGGACGAGATTGCGCAGCCCGACGAGCGCGAAGTCGCCGCGGATCGTGCCGGGCGCGGCCTCGTGTGGCCGTGTCGCGCCGACCATCGCGCGAACGACCGCGATCGCGTTCGGCCCCTCCAGCACCATCGCGACCACCGGCGACGAGCTGATCACGCTCACCAGATCGTCGTAGAAGAACTTTCCCTTGTGCACCGCGTAATGCTTCTCGGCCATCGCGCGATCGACGCGAAGCAGCCGCAGCGCGGCGATGCGCAGACCCCGCCGCTCGAAGCGCGCCAGGATCTCACCCGAGATCCCGCGCTGCACGGCGTCGGGCTTGAGGACGACCAGCGTGCGCTCGACGCTCTGCTCGGGACTCACGACGCGATCTCCATGACGACCTCGGCGCCCACCGGCGCGCGGACCGTCGCGACGGCGGCACGCGGACCGACCGCGGCGACATACGAGAGCTCCGGTCGCAGGTACTGCTGCGCCGCGCGCTGGATGTCTTCGGCGCTGACGCTGTCGATGATGTCGCAGACCTCCTCGACGGTGCGAACGCGATCGAGGAAGAGCTCCTGGCCCGCGAGCCAGTTCGAAACGCCGCGCGTGTCCTCGAGCCTGAGCTCGAGACGTCCTTTGTTGAAGTCGCGCACACGCTCGAGCTCGTCCGGGGGCACGATCTCATCGCGGAGGCGGGCGACCTGCGCGAGCGAAGCTTCGACGACCTCGCTGATGCGGTCGGGCGCGATGCCCGCGTAGATGACCTCGTGGCCCGCGTCGACGTAGTTCGACGAGAACGAGTGCACGTCGTAGGCGAGCGCGCGTTTCTCGCGTAGCTCGAGGAAGAGCCGGCTCGACATCCCCTCGCCGAGGATCGCGTTCAGCATGTCGAGCGTGTATTTGTCTGGATGGACCTGCGGCACGCCGCGCCAGCCGATGCAAACGTGTGCCTGCTCGGTGCGTTTGCCGAGAAGCTTGACGCGTGTCTTCGACGGCTTCGGCGCCGCTTTGAGACGCGGCGGCTTCCGCTCGGTGACCGAGGCGAACAGCTCGGCAATTGCATCCGACACCTCGTTCGCGTCCACCTTGCCAGCGACAGCGACGACGATCTTCCGCGGCGCGTACCCGCGGTCCATGAAGTCGCGCAGCTGGCTCGCCGCCATAGCGAGCACGACCTGCTCGCGGCCGGCGACCTCCCAGCCCAGCGGGTGGTTCGGATACAGCAGCTCGTCGACGAGCGTATGTACGCGGTCTTGCGGCTGATCCCGGTACATCCGCAGCTCTTCGACGATCACCTTCTTTTCGGACTCGACGTCGGAGTCGCGAAGCATCGGCGCGAGGATCATGTCCGCGATGACGTCAAGCGCCACACGCCAGTGGCGCGCCGGCACGCGTGACCAGAAGACCGTGACCTCTTTGTCGGTCGCCGCGTTCACGACGCCGCCACGACTCTCGATCTCCATGCTGATGTCGGCCGCGGTCGGGCGCTTGGCGGTCCCTTTGAACACCATGTGCTCGAGGAAGTGGCTCGTGCCCGCGTCGCGACGGCTCTCCATGCGCGAGCCGGCGCCCACGAAGATGGCGAGCGACGCGGAGCGCGTCTCCGGCATCTCCGAGACGAGGATGCGGACACCGTTCGGAAGGGTGCGCTTCAGGTATTCCACCGCGCCGAACGCTAGCATTGCGAGCGGTCCGCCGTGACGCGAGCGTGAGGAGGGAGTCAGCTCTGGCCGGTAAGTCGGACGCCCTCATCGATTTCCTCTGCGTGCTGCCTGATCACCTGCGCGATCCGCAGCTGGAGAGCGACCACATCACCGTCGTCGATGGTCGCTGGGCGTTCTGCGCCGCGAACGTGCGCGACGAGAAGCACGAGTGGACGGCGACGGGTGGGATCACACGGGCGGATGTGGCGCGCCAGCTCGCGCAGCGCCGAGGTCAGAAGGCCTAGCGGCAGAATACGATCGTGATGTAGAGGGCGTCGGGTCCCTGGACCGCGCCGACGCCGGCGCGACGGAAGTTCGGATCCATGATGTTGGTTCGGTGGTTGATCGGCTCCCACGGCTCGGCCATGAATTCGCGATGCAGCACGTCGACGCCGCCGCTCCACACCTTGCCGGTGTTCTCGCCGTACCACCCGGTGCCGCACGCCCCTACGTCCCGCGAACGCGCCGTCCCGTCCGGTCCGTCGTGGTAGACGTAGCGGACGAGCGCCTCGGCCGCACTGTGCTGGCGCGCGGCGTCCGACACGCCGGCGTCGAGCGCGAGCGGCACGAGCCCGCCCTGAAGCCGTGACGCGTTCATGAGCGCGAGCATCCGGAACTCGGCCTGGCGCGTCTCGAGCGAGGTCGTGATCGCCGCCGGCGCGGGGGTGGGACGCGGCGCGATCGTCGGATCGGGCCTGGGCCGAGGTGTGGGCTCCGCGATCTGCGGTGCCGCGGGCGCCAGCTCTTCGGTCGCCACCGGCGGGGCGTCCGCGATCGGCGCTGCCTCGGGCTGGGCGCTCGGCGCCGGCGCGGTCGCGGAAACGATGTCGAGCGTGACGTTGAGCGTCATGAGGCGGTCGCCGCGCGCGGCGGGCGCCACGCGCGCGACGGTCTCCGTCGGTGGGGGAAGCCCGGCGTCGGCGCGTGGCACGGCGGCGAACACATCGCCGATCACAGCCACGGCAGCGACCTGCACCACGAGCGCGACGACGATGGCGACGTAGCGCTCGAACGCGCGGAACGTGGCGGCGCGGATCACTCGGCCGTCGCGCTCAGCGCGCCGTAGCTGATGATCAGGTCGGCGCCGGCTCGCCGCGCGGCGCGGAAGGTCTCGCGCTCCGCATCCGCGAGATCGCGCGAGTCGTCGGATGCGGTGAAGAACGCGTGCTCGTCGGCGGTGAAGAACGAGATCACCGGCCGGTCGACGCTCTCCGACACGCGCGTCACGAGATCGAGCGTCACGAGGCCTGGCTTCAGAACGACCGCGTCCGCGCCGGCGGCGACCTCGCGCGCAGCGCGCGTGCGAGCGCCGTCGCGATCGTCGACCGCGATGAGCGGCACGGCGCGCTCGGTCACGGGGATCGCCTCGACCGCCATGCGGTGTGCCTCGTACAGGACGCTCTCGAGCTTGACCATCGCGGCGATCGGCAGCTCGGGCCGGCCGGCCGCGGACGCCGCCGCGCGCAGGGACCGCACGCTACCTTCGAGCATCCCCGAGGGGATGAGCAGATCCGCGCCCGCATCGGCGTGCACCGCGGCGATCTCCGCGAGACGGTCGAGCGTTCCGACGACGTTGGCCTGACCTTCCGCGAAGAGGACGCACTGCCCGTGCGGCGTGTACGCGCAAACGCAAACGTCGGTCGCGATCGCGAGATCGGGGGCGGCATCTTTCACGGCGTGGATGGCGCGGGCGACGATGTGATCGCGTTCGCTCGCGAGCAACGCGAGCTCATCCTTCCGGTCTGACGCGGCGAAGATCAGGAAACCCGCCAGACCCGCCGACGACGCCTCGCGCGCGTCGCGCACGAGCTCGGTGATGGAGAGTCGCTCGAGGAACGGCGCGTCGGGTACACGCTCGCGGTCGTCGACGCGCGCCGAAACGATGACCGGCTGGATCAGCCGCCCGACGATCTCCGGCGCGGCCAGCGCGCGGGACCACAGCGGATGGTCACGGAGCCGGCCGCGGACCAGGGTCGTCGGGCTCATCGCCGGATGGTACGTGTCTGGGACGCGACCGGACTCGTCGCGGACCGGCGGGAGGGCTACCCTTACGTCAGGTATGAGAGGTCGGGGTGCTTCCGTCGGCGCCTTTGCCCTGACCATCGGCGTCGTGCTCGCCGGGGGAATCGCTCTGCGGCCCGTAGCTCCCGCGCAAAGCGCCGCCATCCTTGATACGACACCGACCGAAGATGCCGCCGCGAGCGTCAGCGTCGCTGATCCCGTGGCGGTCGCGAGCGCTCCGACCGTCACCGTCGCCGAGGTCCTCCCGACGCCCGTGGCCGCGCCCGCGAGCGTCGTGTTCCCGGAGATGAAGCACGTGTGGCAGTCCCTCAACAACTGCGGACCGGCCGCGGTCGTGATGGCGCTGTCGACCTTCGGCGTCGACGCGAATCAGGAGGCGGCGCGCCTGGCGCTTCGGGGCCCCGACGTGCGGCGCGGCATGGGCCCGCAGGGCGTCGGTCCTTGGGTGAAGGAGAACTTCGATCTTCGCTCGACGTGGCGGAACGGCGGGACGATCGAGACGATCAAGGCGCTCGTCGCGAACGGCTTCGCGCCGATGGTCACGCAGTGGATGCAGGATCCGTGGGTGTCGCGTATCGCACATTGGCGCACCGTCCGCGGCTACGACGACGCGAAGAGCGTTTTCTACGTGAACGACTCGATGCTCGGCAACATGGTCCCGCTCTCGTATGAGTGGTTCGGGCGCAATTGGCAGTCGT
>VBEZ01000189.1 GCA_005882255.1 Chloroflexota bacterium
GCGTTCGGCGCGGGCTTGCGTGGCCGCCGTGACGCTCCGCCCCGATGCGACCGTCGAGTGCGCCGACTGCGGTCTGCCGATGTTCCCGATCGCCGAGACGTCGGAGAACGTCACGCTCGAGTGTGCCAACCGCCATCGCGTGGTTACGGCGCTCCCGGCCGACCGCGCGACACGCGTGCTCATCGACAACTGGATCGCGAAGAAGGGCGCCCAGCTCCACGTGCAGCACGAGCGCTGGGAACGCGGAGAGGACGAGGAATGAACGCGATGGTCGTGAGGGCCGCCGAGCGCCACCGGCAGACCCTCCAGACGAGCGGAATGGTGCGCGAGGAGGCCTTTCAGGCTGACAACACCTGGGCCGGCGTCGCATACAACGCGCCGCGCGCGGTCTCGGGGTGGCATCACCACGGTGACCACGAGTCGACCATCTACGTTCTGAGCGGTCGCATCCGGATCGAGTGCGGTCCCGGCGGCGGCATCGTGCTCGACGGCGGCCCCGGCGACTTTCTCCTGGTCCCGCCGCACGAGATCCACCGTGAAAGCAATCCCACTGACGGGACGACCGAGATCGTGTTGGTGCGAGCGGGTCAGGGCGCGGTCGTGGTGAACGTCGAAGGACCGGCCTAGCGGCGCGCGAACAGTGCCCCGGCAAGCGCGATCGCCGCGATCGCGACGGCTACGAGCGCAAGTGGCGTGTTGTCCTTAGGTGCGCTCGGCGCGGCCGCGCTGCCCGCGCCGAGGATGGAGGTCTCCTCCGCCGTCGGCGCGCCGACGTGACTGCCGCTGCAGGCATTCGTCTCCCACGACCCGTTTCCCGCCGAGCGGAGGTACAGCGTGTGCGCCTCGCCGCGACGCACCGCCTCGTAGTCCACGCTCGTGATCGCGCCGCCGTGCGTCGGTCCGAGGTAGACCTCGACCTCGCCGGGCAGCGTTCCCTTGAGGAACCGCTCGGCTCTAAAGCGGATGACGCCGCCCGCGGGCGCGAACGTCTGTCGCGTCTCAGTCACGCTGCCGTACACGACGACCTCCGCCAGCGTCGCGCGCTCCGAGACGGTCGTTTGGACGCACGACGCGAGCGCCGGCGATGACGCCAGCGTCGCCCAGAACAGCACGGCCGCCATCAAGACCAACGCACGCACGAGATCTCTCACTGGCTTCCGACGAACGCGAGGCGGCTGCGGTTCCCTAGGTCGGCTGTCCGCCGAGGAGCGCGCGCAGCCGGTCGCCGAGTGCCTCGAGGACCGAGACGGCGATCAGAGCGTTCTGCCGGATCACGTTGTGGAACTCGCCCCGCGAGAGCACCAGACATTTCATCGGGCCGAGCGCGGTGACCGTCGCGGTGCGGGGCCCACCGTCGAGAAGTGCGATCTCCCCGAAGAAGTCGCCCGGCCCGAGCTCGCGCAGGTGGCGGCCTTGGCGCCGCACCTCCGCGGTCCCGGTGAGGATGACGAAGAACTCGCCGCCACTCGCACCTTCGCGACAGAGATCCCGTCCCGCGACGAAGTCCACCTCGTCGACCTGCGTCGCGATGAAGGCGAGCTGCTTGTCATCGCATTCCGCGAACAGCGGAACCGCCTTGAGCATCGCGATCCGTGGATCAGCCATCCGCGGCGAGGCTACGTGGTCGGGCGAGCGGTCGCAAGGCGGCAGTGTTGTGCCGGCGGCGGGACTCGAACCCGCACTGAGGGGTTTTTAAAACCCTTTCCTCTGCCGTTGGGATACGCCGGCACATCCACGATAGGCATGCGCCTCGCACTTCCGCCAGACTGAGGGCACATTTCGCGGAGGGTGCTGGTTGGCATCGGACCCCACTCGTTTCGTCATCATCGGCAACGGCGCGGCCGGGACTTACGCGGCCGAGCAGCTGCGCAAGGACGACGCCGCGGCCGAGATCGTCATGATCGACGACGAGAAATACACGCTCTACAACCGCGTCAACTTCGAAGAGAAGACCGTCTCGATCGAGCCAGGGTCGGGGCTGGGGTACGACAAGCTACTGATCGCGACCGGCGGCCGTCCCAACCCGCTGCGGGTTCCGGGCTCCGACAACGCGCCCTATCTGTTCAACTTCCAGTACTTCGACGAGACCAAGGCGATGGTCGCGAGGATCCCCGAGTCGAAGATCGCGGTCGTCCTCGGCGGCTCCTTCATCGGCTACGAGCTCACCGAGGCGTTCGCCTTTCGCAAGCTCGAGACGCATTGGCTGCAGCGCGGGCCCTGGTTCCTGCGCCGCTCGCTCGACGAGCCGGGTGGAAAGGTGGTCTCGCTCCTCGCGGCGGACGCCGGCGTGCACCTGCACTACGAGGAGTCGATCGAGAAGCTCGAGCGGCAGAACGGCCAGCTGAAGGTGCAGGGGTCGAAGGGCTTCACGGCGACCGCGGACCTCGTCGGAGTCGGCCTCGGTCTCACCATGAACATCGACATCTTCAAGGGCACCGCGCTACAGACGAAGGTCGGCGTGCTCACGAATGAGTTCCTCGAGACCAACGTCCCCGACGTCTGGGCCGCGGGTGACGTCGCCGAGTTCTACGACGTCGTGTCGCAGCGCCACCACCGCATGGGCACCTGGGACAACTCGCTGAACCACGGGCGGCACGTCGCGAAGAACATGCTCGGCGCCAAGCAGCCGTACGTGGAGGTCCCGACATACGCCTCAGGGATGTTCAACTCGAACATCTCCGTGATGGGCGTCACCACCGAGGAGGAGCCGGACGCCGAGTCGCTGTACGAGGTCGAGTACGACGCTCGCAACTACAAGCGCCTCTTCTTCCTGGGGGACAAGCTCGTCGGCGCGATCCTCATCGGCAAGATGAAAGGGCGCAAAAAAGTGCTCGAGCTGATCAGCTCACGCACGCCGGTCGAGGAGCGACAGAAGGTCTTCGAGCTGCTGGCCATGCCGGAGGTGCCCGCCAAGCCGGCCGCGGCCGAATGACACTGCAGCGTGTTTCGTTCGTCGTGCCGGGCGGCGAGTTGGAAGGAACGCTGCATCTGCCGCCGACGCGAGCCGTCGGCGGGGTCGCGGTACTTCACGGCTTCGGCGGGCATCCCGACCAGCCGCACATCGTCGCAACGTGTGAGGCGCTTTCAGACGCGGGAGTCGCGGCGCTGCGCTTCGCGTACCGCGACCACGAGCCGCCGCGCATGACACTCGCGAGCGCGCTCGCCGACGCGAGCGGCGCGGTGCGTCTCTTGAAGGCGCATCCGGATGTGTCAGGGGCGATGGGCGTCGTCGGTTTCTCGTTCGGCGGCGCCGTCGCGGCCCTCGTGGCGGGGCGTGACTCGCGCATCCGCGCGGCGGTGCTGGCCGCCGCGCCGGCACGCTTCGGTGACGATGAGCACTTCAAGCCCCTCGCCGAAGTGACGCGCACGCGGGCACGGGTGCTCCTCATCTGGGGAAGCCGCGACACACAGGTGCCGCTCACGAACGCCGAGCGCTACGCCGCTGTGCTATCACAGGCGCGCGTGACGAATCGGACCGCGATCATCGAGGGGGGCGATCACGACTTCGCGCCCGCCGGACCGCGCGCCGTGATGGCGCAGCGAGTCGCCGACTGGTGCCGCGAGAGCCTCGCCACGTGAGCGCCGGGGTGCTCGTGCTCCACGCGTGGTGGGGATTGAACGACGACGTGCGTGCCTACGCCGAACGTCTGCGCCGCGAAGGCTACGTCACGGAAACGCCCGACCTCTACCGCGGCCACGTCGCTACGACGATCGCCGACGCGGAGAAGCTCGCGAAGGGGCTCGACGGGGCTCGCGCGACCGCCGACGTCGACGGGGCGCTCACGAAGCTCACAGGCCGCGCGGACCGGGTCGCGGTCCTCGGCTGGAGCTTGGGCGCGTCCTACGGCTGGGAGCTCGCCCAGGCGCGCAAGGCCGCCGTCCGCGGGCTCGTCCTCTACTACCCCGGAATGGACGACATCTACGCCGATACGAACCCGCCAACGCTGGTCCACTTTGCCGACCACGATGAGTTCGAGTCTCTCGCGGACGTGCGGCGGGCTGAGCTGGTGGCGAACGGAGGCCCAACGGCTCAGTTCTATCTCTATGCGAACACGAAGCACTGGTTCGACGAGCCGTCGCGACCGGAGTACGACAAAGCCGCCAGCGAGCTGGCCTGGCAGCGCACGACGGCCTTTCTCGACACGCATCTGCGACGGTGAACTGAGCCGCGCCACCGTAGCCTTACGCCCGTATGACCGCCGCCGCCGCTGACACCGTCGAGCCCCTCGGGTACGCGGAGTACGGCCAGCGCGTGCGCGCGGCGATCATCGATTCGCTGCTCATCAGCTTCGCCGTCGGAGCGCTCGTCTTCGGACTGTCGGTCTTCGCCGCGCGGGGTGGGCCTTTCGCGAGCTTCCTGAGCACGCTCGCGTATCTCATCTACCTCGCCGGCGCGACGCTGTACTACACCGTCTGCTACGCCGAAGGCGGGCAGACGATCGGAAAGGTGACCACGCGCACGGCGGTCCGACTCGACGGCGACGAGGGCCGGTCGCTCGGGTACATCCGCGCGTTGATCCGGGCAGTCGTCCCACCCTTCTTTTGGGTGCTGATCGTCCCCGGCCTCCTCGACGTCCTGTGGCCGCTCTGGGACCGCAAGCACCAGACGCTCCACGACAAGCTCGTCGGCAGCGTCGTGATCCAGATCTGAGCGACTCCTGTCGCGTTCCGGATCGGGGTTAACGGAAGGGGACCGTCCCTCGCGTTAAGGTCGATGCGTGGCCCCATTCGAGAGGCTCGCTGACGAGGACTTCTGTTATCTGACGACGGTCGGCCGCCGCACGGGAAAACGCCACACCATCGAGATCTGGTTCGCGCGCGAGAACGGCAGGCTCTACCTGCTGTCCGGCGGAGGCGACGCCGCCGACTGGGTGCGCAACATCCGTAGGTCGCCCGCCGTGCAGGTGCGGATCGGCACGCGCACGGTCGCGGCGCGCGCACGCGAGATCAAGACGCCAGACGAGGATGCGCTCGCGCGCCGTCTGCTCGACGAGAAATACATGGGGTGGAAGACGGGCAAGCGCCTGAGCTCGTGGGCGAGGAACGCGCTGCCGGTGGCGATCGAGCTCTAGCGCTTCAGCGGCCAGTACACCTCGGTGCGCAGCTTGTCGTGCGGTGTCGTCGCGACGTCATCGACGTACGACTCCCACGGCCCTTCGCCGGTCCGGAGACCGTGCTCCTCGCACCACGCCTCGATCCGGCGATATTCCTGCGAGAGCGTCTCGTACGAACCGACGTGGACCGTCATGGCGGCTCTGCCGCCGGGGAGCGTCGTGACACGCATGCCGCTCGCCGCGGCCACCGTCCCGGTGAATGGGATGCCGGCCTCGGTGTCGAACGCGGTCTTATCGCTGTTGTAGTAGCGCGCGAACGGTGGGCCCGACGCGGTGGCGCCGTGCGCGACGATCGCCGTGCGAACCCGCGGGAACAGCTCCATGAAGAACGCGCCGAGCCCGCTCTGCGCGACGATGCGGCGGACCGTCAGCGCCCGCCGCGGCTGCAGCTCGACGATCTCGATGGGCGCATCCATCAGACCCGTGGGAAGTCTCCGTGCTCACGCAGATAGTCGATGACACCACCGGCGGAGAGGATCTCCTGCGCGAACGAGGCGAGCGGCCGCACCGCCGCGGTCCCCTGCGGGCTGCGGAGCGCGCCAGCCGCGACGTCAAGCGTCACGTCGTCGCCGTCTCGGACGATCTCCACGGCATCCGCCGACTCGATCGCGGGGATG
>VBEZ01000136.1 GCA_005882255.1 Chloroflexota bacterium
GGTGTGGTCACGGAGACGCGCTTCGCGGGGATGGCGGCCGCACCTGGCGCGCTCTCCGAGCACTTCGTTACACGACTCGGGCCGGAGAAACACGTCCGCGTCCCCTTCAACCCACGCGATCGCTGGGTGACCGCGGCCCGCGAAGCGTGCCGCACCCTCGGCGACGCGATCGGCTCCTCGCTGCGCGGCGGCGCCACCTGTGCGGTGCTCGGCGGCGAATGCACCCTCGTCGCAGGCACGCTCGCCGGCGCCATCCCGGTCGAGCCCGATATCGCCCTCGTGTACTTCGACGCGCACGGCGACTTCAACACACTCGCGACGACGCCATCCCACTACGTCGGCGGCATGTGCCTCGCGCATGTTTGCGGCCGGTCGGTCGCGCCGCTCCTCTGGCCGGGCTCGCACAAGATCGCGGAGGACCACGTCGCGCTCGTCGGAGGCCGCGCGCTCGATCCCGGCGAGCGAACGAACCTCGATCGCTCGAAGGTCACGCGCATCCGCTTCGACGCGGAGCGGGCCGATGTGTCCGGCATCATCGCCTTCGCGCGCAAGAGGAAGATCTGGCTCCATGTCGACATCGACGTCGTCGACCCGGCCGAGGTCGGCGCGGTCGTGTTCCCCGCGGCGGGCGGCGTGTCGCTCGCCTTGCTCGGCGAGGCGATCACGTCGCTCGCGTCGGTGTCCGATGTGCGCGGGTTCGAGATCTGCGGTTACGACCCGACGCTCGACGCGGAGCGAAAGCTCCCGCGGGTCCTCGCCGATCTCTTCTCAGCGCTCGGCGCGAAGGTTCTCGCCTAGCATTCCGCGCGTGCCCACGCGCATCGTCGACCTCACGCTCGCGCTCAAAGACGGCCTGCGCACCTGGGACATCAAGCCGCCGTTCACGCTCCTGCCGTACATGAACGCGTCGACGTTCAAGCTCGGCTTCTCGACGAAGCTGCTGATCATGGAGGATCACACCGGCACCCACGTGGACGCCTCGCTCCATTTCTACGACGGCGCCCGGCGTACGCCGAAGGGCAGGTCGATCGCGGAGCTGCCGCTCGAGAAGGTTTACGGCGACGCGGTCTGCATCGACGTGAGCGCGAAGCGCGCCGACGAGCCGGTGACGGCGGAGATGCTCGCGGCGGCTGTGGAGAAGCAGGACGTCGAGATCCGCAAGGACGACATCGTGCTGGTCCGTTTCTGGTCGGGCACCTGGGGCGGCGACGCGTTCCTCGCGGCGCGCGGTCTCGCGAAGGACGCCTGCGAATGGCTGCTCGAACGCGAGGTCAAAGCCGTGGGCGTCGACCATCCGAATCTCGAGGGCCGCGTCGCCGACGAGCTCGGCAACGCCGATTGCCCGGGGCACGTGCTGTTCCTCCATCCGGACCACGAGATCCCCATCATCGAGAACCTCGTCGGGCTCAAGGGATTGCGTGGCAAGCGCTTTCGGTTCTTCGGGTTGCCGCTGAAGATGGAGGGCGCCACCGGTTCGCCGATACGCGCGGTGGCGCTCGTGGACGATTGAGGCCGCCCCTCTCGGGACGGCCTCTGCACGGTTGATACGTCGCGTAGACCCTATTCCCCGTCGTGCGTGCTCACCACGGTCAGGTCTTGCATCCACTCCTCGAGCGCCCGACCGACCACGTCTCGCTGCGGGGGAACGCTCTTAGACACGTGGCTGTGCCGCGGCGGCTCGGGCAAAGCGACCGGTGCCCAGTGCTTCCCGCTCCCTGCCTCACGCCACTGCGTCACTGCCGTCATATCGACCTCCTACTACACGTCGCTGTACAGGTAGAACTCATACGGGTGCGGCCGTAGCGCGACCTGCTTGGCACTTGCACGTTTGAAGCCGAGCCACTCTTCGATGAGGTCCTCGGTGAAGACGCCGCCGCGCATCAGGAAATCGCGGTCCGCGTCGAGCGCGTCCAGCACCTCTTCAAGCGAGCCGGGCGTCTGCTTCACCGAGCGGCGCTCGCCGTCGTACAGGTCCTCGTCGATCGGTGTCGGGGGCTCGATCTGGTTGATCACACCGTCGAGACCGGCCATGAGGCAGGCCGAGAACGAGAGGTACGGGTTGCACGACGGGTCGGGGGCGCGGAACTCGAGGCGGCGCGCCTCGGGCTTATCGAAGTAGGTCGGGATCCGCACGCAGGCCGAGCGGTTCCGCTGCGAGTACACGAGATTGATCGGCGCCTCGTAGCCCGGAACGAGCCGGCGGTACGAGTTCGTCGTCGGAGCCGCGAACGCGAGGATCGCGGGAGCGTGCTTCAGGAGGCCGCCGATGTAGTGGCGCGCCGTCTCCGACAGGAGCGCGTAGCCGCTCTTGTCGTAGAAGAGATTGCGTCCGTCCTTCCACAGGCTCTGGTGGGTGTGCATGCCCGATCCGTTGTCGCCGAACAGTGGCTTCGGCATGAAGGTGACGACATACCCGTTGTTCGCGGCGACGTTCTTGGTGATGTACTTGTACTTGAGGACCTTGTCCGCGGTCTCGACCATCGTGCCGAAGCGGATGTCGATCTCCGTCTGGCCGGCGGTGCCGACCTCGTGGTGGTGCACCTCGACCGCGATGCCCGACGCGATCATCGCGCGGACCATCTTCGAGCGGAGGTCCTGCAGCTTGTCGGCGGGCGGGACCGGGAAGTAGCCCTCCTTGAACCGCGGACGGTGCGCGAGGTTCGGCGTCCCGTTGCTGCCCGAGTTCCAGATGCCTTCCTCGGAGTCGATGTAGTAGAAGCCGAAGTTCGCGCTCTGGTCGAAGCGGAGGGAGTTGAAGATGTAGAACTCGATCTCCGGTCCCCAGTACGCGATGTCCGCGATGCCGGTGGTCGGGAGGAACGCCTCGGCCTTCTTCGCGACGTACCGGGGGTCCCGCGAGTACGGCGTGCGCGTGATCGGGTCGAGGACGTCGCAGATGATGTCCATCGTCTTGACCTCGAGCACCGGGTCGATGAAGGTCGACGTCGCGTCGGGCATGAGGAGCATGTCGCTCTCGTGGATGTGCTGGAACCCTCTGATCGACGATCCGTCGAAGCCGATGCCGCCCTCGAAGAGACCCTCCGAGAGCTCCTCGACCGGGATCGAGAAGTGCTGCCAGGTGCCGGGCAGATCGACGAAGCGGAGGTCCACGATCTGGACCCCTTCCTTCTTCGCCATCGCGAGCACGTCTTTGGGCGAGGTCTTGGGAGCGGGTGGCGCCGCGGTCGCGGGGCGCTCGCGCTCGATGGTCAGCGTCATCGGTTCAACTCCCCACAGGTGTTGTTGACGCAGAGCATCCGGCGGCGGATGCCTGGCGGTGAACGCTCCCTTGGTTTCGCTTGGGTTGTGGAACGGTATCGTCCAGGCGGACCCATGAGAACGGTTCTGATGGGCATAAGCGCCGGTGTCGCGGCCTTTGGCGTCATCGAGGACGGGGCGGTGGTCGGGCCGCTGCTGACCATCTTCGGGGTCGAGGGTTTCCTGGGGTTCGCGGCGGCGCCACGGATCGGCGGCGTGCTCGCGAAGCTCTCCGTGCCAGCGGCGACCGCGGGGTTCGTCTTGCTCGCGAGCGGGTTCGCGATCTTGGCGTGGAACGCCCATCCGAGCACGCTCTGGGTCGACGCCGTCGAGACGCCGGCCCGCGTGATCCGAGTCTTCGGCATGGACTACTTCGTGTACCGGTACGAGGTTGACGGCGTCACGTGTGAGGGCCAGGCCCCTCTCAGTGGTTGGCGGACGATCCTCGGCAATTCCGCGGAGGCCGAGCGCGTGGGCGACACGGTGCGCGTCTACCGCACACGGACGGTGCCCTGCCTGAGCGCGACGAAGAACAAGTACGACCCACTCGAAATGGAGCACTACGCGATCCTCGTCGCGGAATTCACACCGAGCCTGGGTCTATCCGTCGGCTGGACCTTCGGAAAGATCGGGCGAAAGATCAGCGAAAAGTCGCACTCGTAATGTAAGTTGACACTTTCGTAAGTGTATGCTCACATATGCCTATGGAAGCCGCGATCCGCGCCATCGCCGAGCCGCGCCGGCGCGAGATCCTGCGCCTGGTCTGGACCTCGGAGCTCGCCGCGGGCGAGATCGCCCGCCACTTCGACGTGACCCGTCCGGCGATCTCGCAGCACCTGCGCGTGCTGAAGGAGGCGGGCCTGGTGAGTGAGCGGCGTAACGGCACGAGGCGCCTCTATCGGGCGCGGCCCGAGAGCATTGCGCAGCTGCGTGCCTATCTTGAGTCCTACTGGGACGAGAACCTGCGCCTGCTGAAGCAGGCAGCGGAACAGGAAGAGCAAAGGGGGACGCGCCGTGACCGTAGACACAAAGGCAATTGAGAAGGTCATCACCATCGCGGCGCGACCGGAGACCGTTTTCCGGTTGCTGACCGACCCGCATGAATGGGTCCGATGGAAGGTGGTCTTCACCTGGGGCTGGCAAGGCAGTCCGACGGTGCCACCGGGCTCGAGCACGGTAGAGATCGATCTCGAGCCGGACGGGGACGGCACGCGTCTTCGGCTCGTGCATCGCGGGCTGCCGGAAGCGGCGCTCGCGTCGCACACCGAGGGCTGGGATTACTTCCTGCCCCGCCTGGTGAGCGTGGCCGAGGGCCGCGTCGTGGAATCCGACACAGCGCATCACACCACCGCCCAGACGCAGCGATAGGAAAGGGGAACTGACATGGCATATCCGGTCACGCACTTCGAGGTCATCGGGAAGGACAACAAGAAGCTCCGCGACTTCTACAGCAAAGCGTTCGATTGGAAGCTCACCGACGCGCCGGAGGACTACGCGATGGTCGACACCGGCGCCAACGGGCACGGCATCGGCGGCGGCATCGGCCCGTCGCGGAACGGCAAGAGCAGCGTGACCTTCTATATCGAGGCCGAGGACCTGAAGGCCACCCTCGCGAAGGTCGAGAGGCTGGGCGGCAAGACTGTCATGCCGCCGATGAAGGCCGGCCCGGTCGAGCTCGCCGCGCCGCGCAAAGGTCCGCCAAGGCTCGCGGCCTTTGCGCGGCGCCCACAACCGAACCGAAACCGACGGCCCCCGTTGCGCTACTGACCGCTGTTTGCCGGCTGCGCAGGCTACCGGCATGGAAAACATCAGCGCTGGGGACACCGCCTGGCTCCTCGCCTCCGCCGCCCTCGTCATGCTCATGACGCCGGCCCTTGGCTTCTTCTACGGCGGGCTCGTCCGCCGCAAGAACGTCCTCGCGACGATCATGCACAGCTTCTTCATCCTGTGCCTGATCAGCGTGCAGTGGGTGCTGTGGGGGTACTCGCTCGCGTTCGGTCCCGATCACGGCGGTCTCATCGGGGGCCTCGATTGGCTATCGCTGCGGGGCGTCGGGCAGACGCCGAACCCCGATTACGCGCCCACGGTCCCGCACCTCGGCTTCATGGTCTTCCAGATGATGTTCGCGGTCATCACGCCCGCGCTCATCACCGGCGCGTTCGCCGAGCGCAAGCGCTTCAAGGCCTTCGTCGTATTCACGCTGCTCTGGGCGACGTTCGTGTACGACCCGGTCGCGCACTGGGTCTGGGGCACCGGTGGCTGGCTCAAGATGCTCGGCACGCTCGACTTCGCCGGCGGCACGGTCGTGCACATCACCAGCGGCGTCTCCGCGCTCGTCGCGGCGCTCGTGCTCGGCCGGCGCAAGGGTCTCGGTCTCGAGCCGATCGAGCCGCACGACGCGACCATGACCGTCCTCGGCGCGTCGCTGCTCTGGTTCGGCTGGTTCGGCTTCAACGCGGGCAGCGCGATCAACGCCGGTGGCCTCGCGGCCAACGCCTTCGTCGTCACGAACACCGCGGCGGCGATGGCCGCGCTCACCTGGATGACCGTGTCGTGGCTGCACAAGGGCGCGCCGAGCGTGCTCGGTGCCGCGGCCGGCGCGGTCGCCGGTCTCGTCGCCATCACCCCGGCCTCCGGCTACGTGGACGTGTCCGCGGCGATCCTCATTGGTCTCGGGGCCGGCACGTTCTGCTACGTCGGGATCCAGCTGACGAAGCGGCTCAAGGTCGACGACGCGCTCGACGTCTTCGGCGTGCACGGCATCGGCGGGATGTGGGGCGCGCTCGCGACCGGCATCTTCGCCACCGTCGCGGTGAACGCCGGCGCGGCCAACGGCCTCGCGTTCGGCAACCCGGCGCAGCTGGGAGTGCAGGCGATCGCCGTCCTCGCGTCGGTGACGTACTCCGCGGTCATGACCTTTGTGATCCTCAAGCTCATCGATGTCTTCGTCGGACTGCGCGTGCCGGAGGACGAGGAAGTCCTCGGACTCGACGCATCGCAGCACCGCGAAGCCGCGTACACGATCTAAGGAGGTCGGAGATGGAGCTCGCAGCCTTCGCGTCGTTCGCGGTCCTGGTGGTGGCGTGGCTCATCGCCCCCACCAAGGCCGAGGTCGTCCACATCACGTCGGTCAAGAAGACCGCGCAGCCCGAGGCCGAGGCCGCCTAAGACCCAAGGTCGCATCGCGGACGTGCGGCGTCGTCGCCGTGCGTCCGCGTTCGCGTGTCAGGAGGTGCGCGCGTACACTGACTGCGACAACTGAATACGACGGGGGAGCGCCAACGGGCGCTGAGAGTGCGGCGATCCGCAGACCCCAGAACCTGATCTGAGTAATGTCAGCGTAGGGAGTCGGAACGCGTGAGACCTCGCTGCGGCGCTCGGATGCGCCGCTTTTTTGTTCCATGAAGGCCGTCGTGGTCGCTCACGGCGACGTCGATCCGCGCGACCGCGCCGAGCTCAAGGGCGCGGACCTCATCGTCGCGGCGAACGGCGGCACGCTCGCGCTCGAGCGGTGGGGTGTCCTTCCCCAAGCGATCGTCGGCGATCTCGACTCGCTGGGGCTCGAGCGCGCCGCCGAGTTCAGCGCGCGAGGCGTCACGGTGCTGCCGTTCTCCCCGGAGAAGGACGAGTCCGATCTGGAGCTCGCTGTCGCACACGTGCTGAAGACGCAGCCCGACGACATCGTGCTGCTCGGGATCTTCGGCGGAGAGCGCTTCGACCACGAGCTCGCGAACGCGCTGCTCCTCGCCAGCGACGCGTACCGCGGGCGCGGACTGCGTGCCGTGCACGGCAATGTCGTCGCGCGGGCGCTGCATGGAGGTGAACGCCTCGAGCTCGCTGGGATCGTCGGCGATGTCGTCACCCTGCTCGCACTGCGCGGCAACGCCGAGGGTGTACGCACGCAGGGTCTTCGCTACCCCCTGGCCGGTGAGACGCTGCCGTTCGGCGCGGCTCGCGGCCTCTCGAACGTCGTGGTGTCTCGGCCCGCTTCGGTCGCCTGCGATCGCGGCGTGCTGCTCGTCATCGAAACCGCTAGTGGAGGTGTCGCGTGAATTCTCGAATGTCCTGGCGTACGGTCGACATCGTGGTCACGGCCGCGATCGCGGTCGCCTTCGGCGTGGTGTTCTGGGCTTGGAACGCACTGTGGGCCGCGACCGGACCCGCATTCGCGGCGGTCCCGCCGGCGCAGAACATCCTGTACGGCACCTGGCTCGCCGCCGGTGTCGTCGCGGGCCTCGTCGTGCAGAAACCCGGCGCCGCGCTGTTCGCGGAGCTGGTGGCGGCGAGCGTGTCGCTCATCCTCGGATCGCAGTGGGGCCTCGACGCCGCGCTCTCGGGCCTGTTCCAGGGCGCGGGCGCGGAGCTCGGCTTCGCGCTCTTCCGCTACCGGCGCTTCGACCTGATCGCCGCCGCGCTCGCGGCGGCTCTCGCGGCGGTCGGCGCGTGGATCCACGACACGCCGCTCTACTACGCCGAGCTGTCCCTGGTCGATCAGCTCGTCATCGGCGTCTTCATGCTCGTCTCCGCCGTGATCATCGCGGGCGTCGGCTCAGCGTGGCTGGTGCGCGCGCTGGTGCAGACCGGCGTCCTCGCACAGTTCCCGTCGGGCAGGGCACAGCAGCGCATCTAGAGTCCTCGGCGTGACGAGCAGCGAGGGCGCCGCGATCGAGGCGCGCGGCTGGGGCTGGCGCCACGCCGGGCGCCGAGCCTGGGCGGTCCGCGGCCTCGATCTGCGCATCGCTCCCGGCGAGCGTGTGCTCCTGCTCGGGGCGTCGGGCGCGGGCAAGAGCACGCTGCTCGCGGCGCTCGCCGGCCTGCTCGACACGAGCGGCGGCGGCGAGTCCGAGGGCGAGCTCCGAGTCGACGGACGCGTGCCGCACGACGCGCGCGACGCGACCGGCATCGTGTTCCAGGATCCGGAGACGCAGCTCGTGATGGCGCGCGCCGGCGACGACGTCGCGTTCGGGCTCGAGAATCACTGCGTTCCCACCGCGGCGATCTGGCCGCGCGTGCACCGCGCGCTCGCGCAGGTGCACTTTCCGTATCCGGAGGACCGGCCGACGGCGGCGCTGTCCGGCGGCGAGAAGCAGCGCCTGGCGATCGCCGGCGTGCTCGCGCTTCGTCCGCGGCTGCTGCTGCTCGACGAGCCGACGGCGAATCTCGATCCGGTCGGCGCGGAGCTGGTGAGGGAAACGCTCGCCGACCTGGGCGCCATGACGCTCGTGCTCGTCGAGCACCACGTCGCGCAGTCGCTGCC
>VBEZ01000137.1 GCA_005882255.1 Chloroflexota bacterium
GATCCTCCACACCTCACGGACGAATCCGCGCAAGATGACGGAGGCTCGGCTGCCGGCGTTCCTGGACAAGGCCGAGCGCGCGCGCCTGGCCGCCGCTGACGACGTCTACGACCTCACGCCGATCGTCCTGCGCAACATCGCGTCGCTCGGCCTCGACTACCTCGTCACGATCGGCGGCGACGACACGCTGTCGTACTCGGAGAGGCTGGTGAGCGAGGGCATCCCGCTCATCGCCGTCCCGAAGACGATGG
>VBEZ01000139.1 GCA_005882255.1 Chloroflexota bacterium
ACACCGTTTCCGTGCATCTCGCCGCAGAAGGTCGTGGCGGACATCTCGCTCGCGAACCTCTGCGTCCCGGGCGCCGACCTCTTCGTCGAAGCGTCGATCAGTGGAGCGGATCTCCACGCGCTGTTCGACCAGGTGGAGCTTGACCTCGCGGAGGTCCAGCGCGAATTCGCGTGGACGCTCCGCGGGCGACCCACGATCGATGTGTTCGCGACCGGGGCCAGCTACACGACGGGCCTGGTCCAGGTGTTCGGCTACTCCGGCGCGACCGCCGCATTCGTCGCCGACAACTCCGTCTCGTTCTTCGAGCCCGCGCTGCGCACGATCCTGGTGAATTGGGAGGCGGTGCGCGAGCGCCGCCCGATCGCCGCGATCCGCCACGAGCTCACGCACTACGTCACGCTCGAGGCGTGCGCGCCGCGCTGCGACCTCGTACCAGCCTGGCTCAACGAAGGACAGGCACGCCTCGCGGAGGCGACGATCCCCGGCGGCGAATGGCGCCTTGTCCGGGTGCGCTACGAAGCCGCCTCGATGGTCGCGACGAAGACCCTCATGCCGCTGTCGGCGCTCGTGTCGCAGATCCAGTGGAACAACATCACGAGCTGGGGCGGCTATTACAAATACCAGGAGGCGGCCCGAGCGACGGAGCTGCTGCGCGGGGACATCGGCGGCGCCCAGCCGATCGGGCAGCTTTACGACCGCATCCGTCGCGGCGACGACGTCGCACGCGGCTACGCGACGCTCACCGGGCGCACCTTCGATTCATTCGTCAGCGGCCTCGCTTCCCGATTCGCGGACGCAGTGCCCGCCGGCCCCGCCATCGTCATGACGCCGGGACCGCAGGCCGATCACGGCCTCGGCTACCTGCTGTACGGCTTCGGCTCAGAGCAGAAGGTCACCGTGCGCCTCGTCGGCAAGCGCATCGAGGAATGGGAAGAGGTCACGGTCTCGCCGCAGGGCGCGCAGTTCTCGGAGATCGCGGATCGGTACCCGCCGGGCACCTACGTGCTCGCCGTGACGTCGGGCGAGACGGTCATCGCCTCGGCGAAGTTCGAAAAGCGCGGCGGCAGGCCGCTGTCAGTGGACTAGCGCGTCAGGGGATCCGGCGGATCGCGCGGCGCGGTCGGCGCGCGGTCATGATCACGATCCCGATGAGCACGCCGAGGGCGACGAGCCCCGCGGTCACGAGGAAGTCGGAGCTGCCGCTCGCGGCCGGCTGACCGGAGGCGCTCGCGACGGCAGAGGGACTCGCGACGGCCACCGCCGAGCGCGTCGGTGAAGGCGCGATCGTGCCGGAGGCGGTCGGCGCCACGCTCGTCGTGGCCGCGGCGGTCCGTGACGCGGTCGCGCTCGCGACGCCCGTCGGCGTCGCGGTCGCGGAGGGAGGCGCGATTCCCGTCGGAAGCGAAGATGGATTCACCGTCGCCGCAGGCGAGGGCGTCGTCGAACTCGACCCGAGCGACGCGCAGGCGCGCGAATCGCTCACACCGGGCGCCGAGGCGCACACCGATCGCGCCGGGGTCACCCAGGAGCTGCCGTCGGCCGCGGTACGCGAAAGCGACACGAGGATGAACGGATAGTGCGCGCTGCTGGGCGCCCCACACGTGCCGGACTCGAAGAGGAGGTCGAGCGTCGCGGTGTCGCCGTCGAGCGTCGCGTTCGGGCCGGTGCGTAAGCATCGACCGCCGGTGTCGTTGCCACGTGCATAGAGCGCCAGGATGTCCTTGTCGAAGCTCATGAACATGTTCGAGGACGCCGGGAAGACGTTCGCGTCGCCGAGACTGGTGCGGAAGCTGTCGTACGCGGCCTGCGTCTGGAACACGCGCATCGCGGGACGCTCGCCCAGCTCGGGCAGATGGCCGCGGAGCTGCAGCTTCGACGGGATGGGTGTCGCGGCACCCGCAGGCGCGGCGAGCAGCGCGAGACCCAGTACGAGGAGACCGAGGACCGCCACCAGCCTGCGCATCGCGGCAGACTCTAAGGGGTAGCCGCCTCGCGGAGGTGCGCGGCGGACATGGTTGGGGCCGGCATCGCTGCCGGCCCCAACGCGTGCAGCTGCGTGAGTTCGAGCTACGGGGCCGCGAAGAAGTTCATCACTCTGGTGACGAGATCGGCCTTCTGGGCAGCTGTCCCGTACGCCTCCAATGGGAACGCGAGGAAGACGACTCTGTAGGTCCCGCTGAACGAGAGCGCGTCCGGCGCTCCGCTGTCGTCGGTGAACGCCACCAGCGCTCCGCCGTTGGGTGTGATGCGGTCTTCGAACGCGGCGCCCAGAACCGTGTGGTCCAGCGCGACCGCGCCGATCGCCGGTGGCTGCGCGGTGCCCGTCACCGGGCTGGTCGCGACGCCGTTGACATTCGCCGTCCGCTTGTCGTTCTGGGTCTCACTGCCGTCCCAGGTCACGTGGAGGTAGTCGCGGACGAACGTCGTCGTCCCCGCGGCCTGGTCGAGCAGGTCCTGGCCGTTGATGAAGAGTCGTCCGCCGCCGTCGAGGTACGACTTGAGCTTGGCCTCGTACGGAAGGATCGGACCCGGATACGAGTTGCCGGTGAACCACACGATGGTCCGGAAGGCCTTCATGTAGTTCGACGGAAGGTTCGCATCCGTCTTGAGGTCCCAGACGTCGAACTTGACGCCTGCGGTCGTGAGCGCGGTCGCGTAGATCGGCTGGACGTTCGGCGCGTTGTCATCGTTGTCGACAAGGAGCGTGTTGAAATCCGCTCCGACCGCGATGGTGTTGATGGTCGCGCTGGCGGAAACGGCGGGGCTGCCCACCGACGTCGCGGTCACCGTGGAAGCGTTCGTCGCCCCGTTCGCCGCCGTGGCCGGCACGGCGACCTTCACGCAGACATCCGTGGTCCCGCCGGCCGGGAGGCTCGAAGTCGTGGTCAGGGGTATCGCGCAGGTCGAGTCAAAGAAGCTCACCGTCCA
>VBEZ01000138.1 GCA_005882255.1 Chloroflexota bacterium
CTTCGGGCATCGCCAAAAAACGAACATCGCCGAGACGCTCGCCGACGAGATCCGGAAGCGCGCCGGCGAGGAGGCGCTCGCGAGCGAGCTCACGTACGACCTGCGCAGCGGCGATCCCGACGCGCTCGATCAGACCGTCGCGATCACGTTCGCGAATATCGCCGTCGATCTCATCCGCGACGGCGTTTCGGGACGCATGGTGGCGATCCAGGGCGGCAACTTCGTGCATACGACATTGCCGGATCCCCGGATCGGACCGCGCCGCGTCGACGTCGCGCAGCACTACAACATCGAACGTTTCCGCCC
>VBEZ01000039.1 GCA_005882255.1 Chloroflexota bacterium
GACGTTGTAGAAGAACGCCCAGAACAGGTTCTGCCGGATCGTCGCGACGGTGCGGCGCGCGAGGCGCAGGGCGCGCGGAACGCCGCGCGGGTCGCCGCCGACGAGCACGATCTCCGCGGCCGCGATCGCGACGTCGGTGCCGCTCCCGATCGCGATGCCGAGATCGGCTCGCGCGAGCGCGGGCGCGTCGTTCACGCCGTCGCCGACCATCGCGACGCGGTGCCCCCGCTGCTGCAGCTCCGCGACCATCTGTGCCTTCGCCTCCGGCCATACCTCGGCGCGCACCTCGTCGATCCCGAGGGTCTTCGCGATCGCCTCCACCGTCCGCCGCGTGTCGCCGGAGATGAGCAGCGTGCGCGCGCCGAGCGCACGGATCTCCTGTATGGCGTCGGCCGCCGCGGCCTTCGGGACATCCGCGGCGGCGAGCACCGCGCCGGGTTGTCCGTCGATCGTCGCGACGAGCGTCGTCCGTCCCTCGGCCTGATGGTGCGAGAGCATGCCGTCGCCGAGACCCGCGAAACCATGCGCGCGCGCGAGCGCGGCGTTGCCGACCCAGATGTCGCGGCCTTCGACCACGGCGTGAACGCCGCTGCCGGCGATCGCTTCGAACATCGTTGGCTCCGTCAGCTCGAGCCCCTTCGCACGCGCGTGTTCGACGACCGCGGCCGCGAGCGGGTGCTCCGATCGAAGCTCGGCGCTCGCGATCAGCCGCAGCGCTTCGTCCTCGCCGATGTCGGCGCAGGTCACCCAGTCCACCACCTCCGGGCGTCCGACGGTGAGCGTTCCGGTCTTGTCGAACGCGACGACGTCGATCTTCTGCGCCATCTCGAGCGCCTGCGCGCTCTTGATGAGGATGCCGCGCGTCGCGCCGCGGCCGGTGCCGACCATGATCGCCGTCGGGGTCGCGAGCCCGAGCGCGCACGGGCAGGCGATGATGAGCACCGCGATGAACGCGGTGACGGCGTACGCGAAGTGCGGCTCGGGGCCGTAGATCCACCACGCGATCGCCGCCGCGGCCGCGACGACGAACACGATCGGAACGAAGACCGACGCGACGCGGTCGACGAGACGCTGGATCGGGGCCTTCGATCCCTGCGCCTCCTCCACGAGGCGCACGATCTGCGCGAGCGCGGTGTCGGCGCCGACGCGCGTCGCGCGGAAGCGCAGGGTCCCGCTGGCGTTGATCGTGCCTCCCGCGACGTCGTCGCCCGCGCTCTTTTCGACCGGGACCGATTCGCCGGTGAGCATCGACTCGTCGACGGCGGAGTCGCCGGCGATCACGAGACCGTCGGTCGCGATCGTCTCGCCCGGCCGGACGATGATGACGTCGCCGACCTGCAGCTCGTCGATCGGCACGTCCTCCTCCGTTCCCCCGGGTCGCCGCACGCGCGCCGACTTCGCGCCGAGCGCGAGCAGGCCGCGGATCGCGTCGGAGGTGTGCGCGCGAGCGCGCGCCTCGAGGTACCGGCCGACGAGGACCAGCGCGACGATCGCCGCGGCGGTCTCGTAGTAGAGGTACTGATGCGGGTCGAGACCGGCGTTCGCGAAGACCTGCGGCAGGAACGTCGCGACGACCGAGATGCCGTAGGCGGCGGTCGTGCCGACGACGATGAGGGTGTTCATGTTCGTCTGCCGGTGGCGAGCCGCGCCCCAGGCGTTCACGTAGAACGGCGCGGCGGCCCAGAGCTGCACCGGGGTGGCGAGCGCGAAGCCCAGATACGCGCGCCACGGCGCGTCGGCGAGCCCGCCGATCAGAAGATCGGCCATTGACACGATCATCGTGAGCGACGCGAGCACCGCCGCGACGACCAGCCGGCGGCGCAGCGACACGAGCTGCGCCCGCCGCGCGGCGCGCTCGCGGTCCTCGACGACAGCGCGCTCCTTTTGATCGGCGCTGAGCGCCAGCGCGCCGTAGCCCGCCCGCTCGACAGCGCGCACCAGCGCGGGAAAGTCGGCGCGCGTCGGATCGAGCTCCACGGTCGCGCGTTCGGTCGCGAGGTTCACGTCGGCGCTCTTCACGCCGCTGACGCCGCGCAGAGCCGATTCGACGTTCGCGACGCACGAGGCGCAGGTCATGCCGGTGATGGCGAGGTCGCGACGGTCGATCGTGGCGACCCCCGCGAGGTGTGGATGGGTTGCTGTTGTCACCTTCTAAGTCTAAGGATGGACGGTGCTCTTTCAGCGGTCCCCGCCGCTCGCCCGGAGCGAGCGCGCGATGGCGCGGATGAGCTCGACGTCGTTCAGACCCGGATCGACATCGGTCGCGTACGGGCGCAGGCGCTCCGCGAGCTGCCGCGCGACCCGCGCGCGATGGTCGGGCGCGAGCTTGCCCTCACGCGCGACGAACTCGCGCACCAGGCGCTGAGCCTCGCCCGGCAGCGCACGGACCGCGACCTGCGCGCCGGCGCCGAGCGGAGTGACCGTGCGGAGCGAGAAGTAGTCGAGCTGCGGCCGCGGGGCACGCACGACGAACGTGCCCGCCGCGAGATCACCGAGCCGTTGCGAGCGCGACGAGACCACGATCGCGAGCAGGCCGAGGCCGTAGAAGCCTGGGAGGAAATCGACGACGCGGACGAGATTGCGGACCAGCACCGCGATGAACCCAGCGGGCGCGCCGTCATCGGCAATGACGCGAAGTCCGAAGATGCGCTTCCCGATGGTCTGACCGTTCCCGAGCCACTCCAGCAGGATGAAGTAGCTCCACGCGAGGGCGAACGTGAGGAGCACCGCGATCCCGAAGTACGGCGACGCCGCCTGCACGCCGATCGCGTTCGCGAACGTCGTGAACATGAAGAACGCGCCGATGAAGATGAGCGTGGCGAGGATGAAGTCCACCAGCGCGGCGAAACCGCGATTGCCGCCGCCGGCCAGGTCGTAGCGCAGCACGACGTGATCAGCGGTCTCGACTTCGAGCCGACCGAGCGAGACGGCCATCGGGCCCATGGTACGTTCGCGGCGTGACGATCGATCGTTTCATCGAAGATCGACGGGCGCGCTGGGCGCGACTGGGACAGCTCGTCAGCGCGGCGCGCGGGCGGGTCGCGCGCCTGAGCGCCGATGATGTGGTCGAGCTCGGTCGCCTCTATCGCGTCACCACCAGCGATCTCGCGATAGCGCGCCGGGACTTCGCGCGTGACGTCGCGACGGAGCGGCTGAACGACCTGGTCGCCGCGGCGCACGCCCTCGTGTACAGCGAGGCCCCGACGAGCGGGCGACGGCTCCGCCGTTTCGTGCTCGGCGAGCTGCCCGCGACCGTCCGCGCGAACCTCCCGTGGACCGGCGCGGCATTCGCGATCTTCATGCTCTTCGCGCTCGTCACGTACGCGGTCGGACTGCTCCTACCCGACGTCGCGGCGAACGCGCTCTCGGAGGAGACGCGACAGCAGCTCGCGCAGCGGCAGCTCTGGACGGACATCCCCGAGGGCTTTCGGCCGATCGCGGGCCCGCTGATCATCGTCAACAACGTCCGCGTCGCGATCGTCCTGTTCGCGGGCGGCCTCACCGCGGGAGCGCTGACGATCTACGGGCTCGCGTCGAACGGAGCGATGCTCGGCACGATCTTCGCCGTCGTGCAGGGCTACGGGCTCGGGGGCGGGCTGCTCGCGTTCATCGCGGGCCACGGCGTGCTCGAGCTGTCGGCGATCTTTCTCTCGGGTGGGGCGGGCCTTCGGCTGGCGTGGGCGATCCTCCGACCCGGCGAGCGCTCGCGCCGTGACGCGTTGCGCCTCGGGAGCGCTCAGGCCTCGCGCGTGATGCTGCTCGTGATCCCGGTGCTCGGCGTCGCCGGCCTGATCGAGGGTTTTCTCTCGCCGAGCGGCGCGAGCGATACGGTGAAGGCCGGCGTCGGCGTCGTGACCGGGATCGTGCTCTGGGGCTACATCCTCCTCATCGGCAGGAGCCGAGTGTCGGCGTGACCCGCCGGCGTCATCAGAGCGGCGGCGGTGCGGCAGTCATCGCGTCGATCGTCATCGAGCCTCGACCGATACAGCTGACCGAAACGGAAGAGCGTCCACCGATTGCCTGCGGCGAAATGACGTACACGGCCCGCGCCGGCAGCGGCGCGTAGGCACTGAGCGATACCCGTGCTTCGGCGTCCGCGTGAACGAGTAGCCAGACCCCCACCGGATCGACGTCAAGGCTCCGCCCGACGCCGTCGCAGCGCACGTCGATCAGGGATGGCACGAGTCGACGCGAGCCGGAGGCGGCCACATCGAACGCCGCTCGATCGTCGCTCGCGAGAACGGCGCTGCGTTCGAGTGCGCGCGCCGAGCGGCCCACCTCGTACGTGCGTGGACCGACCGCCCCGCTCCAACCCCAGGACCGCATGATGCCGATCGGATCGAGCGCCGGATCCCAGCTGAAGAAGATCCGGTAGGGCTGCGACGGAAGCGTCGCGTAGAGCTCCTCCGACGCGTTCTCGTCGGTGATGAGAAGACCCTTGCGTCGCGCGTAATACAGGACGCTCGGATCGTAGCGACGGCCCACCATGACCACGAGGTCGTCGCTGCGCGACAGAGCGGCGAGCTCACTGGCGGCCGGCAGGATCTGTTCGGCGTCGTGTACCGGCTCGTATATCCGCAGCCAGTAGTCACTCGTCAGGCCGAACAGGACGACAAATGCGGTGAGTCCCGCACCGACCACTCCGACGAGCGTCCGGCGGCCCCGTCCGGCCACCGCCTGGATGAGTCGCGCGGCGCCGAGGCCGAACACCAGCGCTGCCAGCGGCGAGATGGCCGCCATGTAGTAGTCGTGGCGCCGATACAGTCCGAAGAACACCAGGAACGGCAGCGCGAGCGCCGCAGCGATCCCGACCCAGAACGCCGTGCGCTCGCGTCGTGCGGCGACCCAGGCCATCCCGAGAAGCGGCAGGAACGGACCGACGAACAGGTACACGAAGCGGAATCCCACGCCCGCCCAGACCCACCAGAACGCGCGCAAGCTGTACACGCCCAGGTCGAGGTAGGAGTCACGTAGAGCGCTGGGCGCGAGGAACGCGGCCGCGAGCTTGTTCTGAAAGTAGGCGTCGGCAGCCGCCGTCCATACCGTCGCCAGAAATCCGGGAACGATCAGCAGCAGGATGACGCGCGGATCGAGACGTGCGCGCAGCCAGGCACGTACGTCGGCGCCCTCACCCGCCGCGCGGTAGAGGCCGATCGGAAGCGCGCAGAAGAGGGCCGTCGTGGGTTTCACGAGAGCACCGAGCGAGCCCGCAGCGATGGCGAGAAGGAGCAGGAGCCAGGTGCGCTCTTCGCGAAAGCGGATACCCGCCCAGATCCAGGCGACGCAGCCCGCCGTCGCAAGGTATTCGATCAAAGAACCACGGCTCCACAACAGTGCGAAAGGCGACGCGACGAAGAAGAGAAGGGTCGCCCATGCCGCCGCGCGTCCGGCGACGTGTCGCGCGAGCCCGAATACCAGCCCGGCCGTCGCGAAGAAGCACAGCAGCGCGGCGACGCGCATCGCGGTGTCGGTCGTGACCCCAAGGTCCATCACGATCGCCGCGATCGCTTGGAAGATCGGGAACTCCTGCGGGTGAAAGAACGGCGGGCCGAAGATCGGCATCTCGGGATGGAGTAGGTCGATCCCCTGCTCGTGATAGATCAGCGCCGTATACGCGGTCCAGGTCTGGCGGAACCCGTGCGCCTCCAGAAGCGGCTGCGCGAGCGTGGGCAGCCGCGGCACCAGCGCGAGCACCATCACCGCAGCGAAGATGAACGGGTCACGGGTCCTCACGCTGTCATGCTTCTGTCCGTGGCGGTACGTCCACGAGCGCCCGACTAAGCGAGACGGGAAACACGATCGCCCTCCGAGATCCGCAACGAGCGCGGCGTGACGGCGCGCGTGAGGAGAGCGATGCATGCCGTGCCGACGAGCGTACCGACCGGCAGGATCGCAGTGGCTGACTGTGATCCCCAGTCCGCGACGAGCCCGACGGAGAGCCACCACGACAGCACGACGACCGCGATGCCCGCGAGCACCAGTGCGATCGGGTGGCGCTCCAAGAAGCCGAAGGCGACGAACACCAGCGGCGCAAGAAGCACGCCGTCGTAGGCGTTGGCGTACGGTGCGACCACGAGCGACAGCGCCATCGCGAGAGCCATCCGGACCGCCGTGCGACGCTCGACCGGTGTCACGCGATCGATCACGAGCGCGGACACGAATGTCATCAGGATGAGCAGCACGGCGAGGACAAGTGGCTGGGACGGCGCTAGTTGACTGCCCAGCTCCCACGTCGTCGCGAGCCCGTTCGGTGACTTCACGTCCAGTCGTGCGATGAGGCGCGGCAGATAGAGCGGTACGAATGCGAGAGAGACCGCGGCCATGGCGCCGATCGGAACGATCGTCGCAACGATGGTGCCCCAGGCACGCGCGCGCACGAGTGTCCACGCCGCCACAGGCAATACGAGGAGGATCACGTGCGGCTTGAGGACGGCCAGGAGCGCGCCGGTGACGACGAGGGGCGTACGCGCGCGGACCAGCCCGATCGTCAGCAACACCGCGCCAAGCACGACAAGCACGTCGAAATGACCCGTTCGCATGGCGGTAACGAACGGATTGGACAGCGCGACGGCCGGCAGCGCGACGGCAAGGGCCAGGTCGCGACGCAGGCCCACGGAATATGCCCCGGCGACCAGGACCGCTAGACCGGCGATGACGAGCACGGCGTGATATGCCAGCACGCCGACGGTCAGGGGCAGGGCGCCGAAGGGCACCATCGCGAGCGCGGTCCATGGGGGATGGGCCCAAAGGTTCTCCAGCTGCGAGTCACTGACGCCGTAGAGCACGTTGACGACGGCGCCCTCGGGCGTCGGACCGTACGTTCCCATCAGCTGCCACGAGGAAAGGTCGTAGGGCGACGCGCCGCTGAGCACGAGATGCCCGGCAAACCAGAACAAGAAATGGTCGCCGAGCTGCGGCTTGTCCGGGACGATCGGCCAGGCGAACCAGCTCGCCAGTGCGAGACCGATGAACGGCAGGCCGCGCCTCACGACCTTCCGCAGCATCTCGCGACCGGCGTGCGTCCTCAATCGATCGACAACATACCGCGGCTCATGCCCCTCCGGCACGACACGAGGCTCGAACGCGTATCAAGCGTCCTGACGCTTAAAGGAATCGCGACTTCAGCTCGAGGTAGCGCTGGATCGTCGCCACGGTGAGCCGCTCCGCCGGCACGTCGATCGTGTGCACTCCGCGCCGGCGAAGGATCGCGAGCGCGCGGGCGCGCGCCTCCTGCACATCCTCGGCGACGACGCGTTCGTAGAGCTCCGCTGTCGATGAGGGCACCTTCGATGCGACCTCCGCGAGCTGCGGATCCGCCAGAAGGCAGCAGAGCACGAGGTTGTTGCCCGCGAGGCGCGTGACGGCGGCAACGAGCGCGCGCGAGGCCTCGTCGTCCACGAGATCCGTGAACAGCACGACCAGCGCCCGCCGCGCGGTGCGCGCGCGCAGGAACTCGAACGCGGCGCGGTAATCCGGCTCGGTCGTCGTGACCTCGAGGCGGCGCAGCTCCTCGGTGAGCCGCAGGAACTGCTTGCGGCCACGGCGCGGCAGCGCGTACGAGCGCACGGTGTCCGCGAAGCCGAGCAGGCCGACCTCGTCGCCCTTCGCGATCGCGACGTAGCTGAGCATGAGCGCGGTATTCACCGCGTGGTCGAGCTTGGTGAGACCGGCCAGCGTGCTCGACATCATGCGGCCGGCGTCGAGCAGGATCAGGATGCGCTGCTGGCGCTCGGTCTCGTACTCGACGGTGATCGGCTTGCCGCGGCGCGCCGTCGCGGTCCACGAGATGGAACGCGGATCGTCGTCGGGCAGGTATTCGCGTAGCCGCTCGAACACCGTGCCGGAACCGGGCATGCGAGCGCGGCGCTGACCCGCGTCGTACGCGAGACCGCGGCGCAGCGTCACCTCGTAGCGCCGGATCTCGTGCAGGTCGGGGTAGACGTTCGCCGGCGCCGTCGCGGCGACGCGACCCTGGCGCTCGATGAGGTCGAGCGGACCGCGCAGCCGCAGATGGATGTCGCCGAACGAGAACGTTCCGCGGTGATGTGGCCTGGCCGCGTACGCGATCTCGCCCTTCTCGCGCGGCGCCACGGTGAGAGGCGAACGCCGCCGATCGACGTCGAACGAAACGGGCACGGAGTCCGCGAGTAGAAGGCGCAGTGGCCGCGCGAACGGATTCGTCACGCGCAGCGTGACGCGGTTCGACACGCCGATCGACAGCTGCGGGTCGGCGAGGCGCTCGACCGTCACGCGAGCGGGCGCGGGCGTGGCGCGGTGGTCGACGATCGCGAGAAGCGCCGCTGCCGCGATGGCGAGGGCGCCGAGCGCGAGGAACGCGTCGGAGATGCCGCAGAGCGCGAGCGGGAGAGCGGCTACGAGCACGAGCGCGAGGAGCCGCGGGCGCGGCAGCGGCAGGCGGCTCAGCGTGGGACGTCGAGGCGCGCGAGAACGCGCCGGCAGACCGCATCGGCGTCAAGGCCCTCGATCTCCGCCTCGGCGCGCAGGACCAGCCGGTGGCGCAGCGTCGGGATGGCGAGCGACTTCACGTCGTCCGGAGTCACGAAGTCGCGGCCCTCGATCGCGGCGGCGGTCTTCGCGGCGCGCAGCAGGTGCACACCGGCGCGGGGGCTCGCGCCGAGCAACAGGTCGGTCGACTTCCGCGACTCCTCGACGATGCGAACCACGTACTGGAGCACCGAGTCCTCCACGGTGACGCCGTCGACCTCAGCGGCGCACTCGTCGAGCACACCCTTCGCGAACGGCTCGAGCTTGTCGACCTCCGCGAGCGGCTGTCCCTTGTCGTGCGCGCGGAGGATCGCCTGCTCCTCCGACGACTCGGGATAGCGCACGATCGCCTTGAACAGGAAGCGGTCGAGCTCGGCCTCCGGAAGCGGGTAGGTCCCTTCGTACTCGACGGGGTTCTGCGTCGCGATGACGAGGAAAGGCCGCGGCAGCGGCCGCGAGTCGCCCTCGAGCGTGACCTGCTTCTCCTCCATCGCCTCGAGGAGCGCGGCCTGCGCCTTCGCCGGTGCGCGGTTCACCTCGTCGGCGAGGACGACGTTCGCAAAGATCGGACCTTCCTTGATGCGGAAGTTGCTCGTCGTGATCTCGTAGATGGAGGTGCCGACGATGTCGCTCGGCATCAGGTCGGGCGTGAACTGGATCCGCTTGAACGTGCCGCCGATGAGCCGCGCGATCGTGCGCGCGAGGAGGGTCTTCGCGGTACCGGGCACGCCCTCGATGAGCAGATGCCCGCCGAGAAGGAGCGCGATGAACGCGAGGCGGACGGTCTCGTCCTGCCCGACCACGATGCGATGCACGTCGCGGTGGAAGCGCTCCGCGACTTCGCGCGCGCGCCCGCTCACCGTGTGCCGACCAGCCGTTGTATCTGGGCGACGGTACGGAGCAGCTGGTCCTCGCGCAAGCGGCGCCCCAGCGCGTCATCGACGGCGCGCGCCTCCGCCGCGCGCTCGCGATCGGTGGCGCCGAGCGTCGCGAGGACGCGATCGAACGGCATCGCCGGATCGAGACCGAGCCCGCGTGCGAGCCCGCCGCGCAGATCGCGGCGCAGCCGCCGTCGGGCGATCTCGCCGTGGCCCGACCGGCGCACCAGCCCCGCGAAACCGCGGATGTATTCGAGGCTCGAGCGGGCGGGGCGCACCTCGAGCGGCACGGGCGGACCGAGCCGCCGGCCCGACAGGACCAGATATAGGAAGCCCGCCACGCAGGCGAACACCAGCGCGCGGCCCGGCCAGGTGCTCTGCAGCAGCACGAGGACGTCGGTGCTGGGGTGGGAACCGTGGTGGTACTCGTCGAAGGCGACGGCGCCGCCGCTGGTGACCGCGTCATGAGCGAGCGCGAGGGCAACGCGCGCGTTGTCCGCCTGTCCGAGGCCCGCGGCGAGGAAGGGCCCGAGGCTTGCGACGACGTAGAAGGTCCCGCGCCCCTCGCGGACCGCGGCCGCGATCGTGGTGCGACCGTCGCTCGCGAGCGCGAGCGCCTTCGGACCGAGCGAGAGCGAGCCGACGCGATCGACGCTGAGAGCGCGCGCCGGTGGATCGGCGAAGACCGGGCCGTACAGCGGATGCTCGCCCGGGCTGGCGATCCCGTTGATGCGGACGTCGAACGCATCGAGGAGCGGGCGCTCGAAGATCCCGACATCCGTCGCGACGACCGCGGTCCCACCGGCCGAAACGAAGTTCTTCACGTTCTGCGCGTCCGCCGGCGTGATCGCTTCCGTCGCGCCGAGAATGAACAGCATCGACGCCGTCGATGCATCGGGCGCGAACCGGTCGCCCTCCAGCGTCGTCGTGCGCGCGCCCATCGCGCCCAGATAGCGTCGCAACGCCGCGGCACCACCGGCGCCGTCGTCGTACACCGAGCCGGTGCGCGCGGAGCTCGTCGGCGCGGCGCCGACCGTCGCGAACGCGAAGACGATCGTCGCGACGGCGAGTACGGCCGCGAGGACGTAGAGCGGGCTCGGGCGCCTCATCCGGCCACCTGAACCGCGAGGCTCCGCGCGCGACGGGCTTCGTCCGCTCCCGGATCGCGCAGGCCGAACCACGAGCGTTCGTACAGCGCGACGAGGTCGCGCAGCGCGTCGGCATGCGGCACGCCCGCGGCGCGGATCAGGAGCTCGCGGTCGGTGAGTGCAGGGTCCCAGCGGATCGCCTCGCGCGCGACGAGCGCGGTGAGCGCGAACAGGTAGAGCGCGTGGATCGCCTCGCGCGGGCGCCCTCCGGCGAGCGCGTCGTCCGCGGCACGGAGGTGGCGGGACGGATCGGGACGCTCCGCGCCGACCGCCTCGCGCAGCGCGACCTCGGTGCGCACGCGCTCGCCGAGGCCGCGGCCGAGCGTCGCGACGACGAAGAAGATGATCGCCGCGCCGAGGATCCCGAGCAGCGGCCACACCAGGCCGAAGTCGACGCGCGGACCCTCGAGCCCCGCGAGGAACCGCTGGAGCGCGCGCGCGATCGAATCGAGGACGGACGGCGACGTTCCCGCGTCGTCGACGGCTCGCAGCGAGTCGCGCAGCGCCGCGTCCGAGCGCGCGGCGTCGATCGAAGGTGAGAGCGTTCGTGAGGCGAGCGCGAGCTGCGCGTCGATGAGCACGAGCGCCGCGTCGAGCGAGGCGTTGTCGGCCGTGATGCGGTCGGCGAGCGCGCTGTCGTCGATCGGCAGCTCACCCGACGGCAGCGCCACGGCGGTCGTGAACATGAGGATGATCCGCACCCGCGTGACCGCGGTATCGCGCGCCGCGCCGGAGAGGCTGCGCGCCTGCGCCACGAGAGCGCGCGCATCGGTGAGTCGCTGACGGTAGTCGCGCGGCGAGACCGTGTCGGCTCGCGCGACGAGCGAGGGTTGCGCGAGCCACAGCAGGACGGCCAGCGCGAGGACGCGCGTCACGCCTGACGCGGGAGAGCCTCCGCGGCCAGCTGCAGGTCGAGCGCCTCCTTGCGCACGCGCAGATCGAAATAGAGGATCGTGAACGTCCCCCACTCCACGGGCGCCCACAGCACCGTCGCGATGACGTTGACCACTTGCTGCAGCACCAGGCGCACGGTCACGTCGGAGATGAACGCGGCGATGAAGATGAACGAGATGAGCGTCGAGAGCACGGTCTGGAGCACGGCGAGGAGGATCTGCAGCCCGAGGATGCGCCAGCGGTGGCCATTGGAGAGCCACCACGACCGTCGGATCGCCTGCAGCGGGCCGACCGGCTCGAGAGCGGCGACCACGGGTGCCACCAGCCACGATGCGAACACGTACACGGTGGCGACGAGGCCGGCAAGGATCGCGACCGCCGCGACGATCCCGTTGTTCGAGAGCGCGACCACGACGAACAGGGCGATCCAGCCGACGAAGAGCGCGACGAAGAGCAGCACTCCGGCGGCGATGATCTTCGGCGCGACGCGCAGGCCCGCACGGAACGAGCTACCGACGGTCGTTTCTTTTCCGAGGTAGCGCGCCGCGGCGGCGTCCACCAGCGAGCCGATCTGCACCGACAGGAAGAGGACGGAGATCAGGCTCGCGGCCACGGCGAACGCGATGAGAAAGAAGAGGCTCGAGGGAGTGAACGTCGGGTTCGGTGCCCGGAAGTTAGGAGCGGTGAGGGAGTCGAGGAAGGGGCCGAGCCACGCCAGCTGCGCCGCCAGGCTCAGCACGAGACCACCGATGACGAGGAACAGGGCGAGATACGGCACCGCCGCCAGCGCCATGAAGAGGAGCGCCCTCTGGCGGTACATCGAGAAGACGCGGTCGACGATGTCCCCGACCCCGAGCGGCCGGAGCTGCGGTGCTTCCACGCCGCGCATGGTACGGGCGGGTCAGCGGGTTTCGGGCGTCGGCGCGGGCGCAGCTCCCTCGCCCAGACCCAGCCGGCGGTACAGCCGCGACAAGGGCCCGGGCGCCCACCAGTTCAGGTTCCCGAGCAGCCGCATCGTCGCCGGCACCACGAGCGCCCGCACCAGGGTCGCATCGACCGCTACGGCCAGCGCCATCCCGAGACCGATCGCCTTGATGAGCAGGATCTCGGCGAGCCCGAACGCGGCGAAGACGCCGACCATGATCGCCGCCGCGCCGGTGATGAGCCGACCGCTGCGTTCGAGGCCCTCTGCGACGGAGTGCGTGTTGTCGCCGGTGCGGCGGTACTCCTCCTGGATACGCGAGAGCAAGAGGACCTCGTAGTCCATCGAGAGCCCGAAGACGATGCAGAACATGATGACCGGCGTCGACGGGTCGATCGATGACGCCTCGAAGCCCAGGAGCGACGATCCGTGCCCATCCTGGAACACGAACACGAGCGCGCCGAACGACGCGCTGATCGACAGCAGATTCATCACCACCGCCTTGAGGGGGAGCACGACCGAACCGAGCAGCACGAAGAGCACGATCATCGTGGCGAGCATCACGAACGCCACGGCCTGCGGTGTGTGACCGACGATGAAGTTCACGGTGTCGAGATCGATGGCGGTGAAGCCGGTGACGAGCAGCTCGCCACCCACCGGCGGCGTCTGCCCGCGGATGTCCCGTACGAGCTGACGCGCCTCGTCGCTGTACAGCTGATAGGAGGAGACGACGTCGAACAGCACGATGTGCTGCCCAACGGTCTGCCGCAGCGCGGTCTGGAGCTGTACCGGCAGCTGCTCGCGTGGCAACGAATAGATCGTCGCGAGGTCCGGCACCTGACCGCCGAACAGGCGCGGGTCGATCGAGAACGCGCTCTGGACCTGCACGACGCCCGGAAGCTTCACGAGCCGGGCGCTGAGCTCCTGCAGCTGCGGTACGCGCGTTCGATCCAGCGGACTGCCGGTGGCGTACGAGACGATCACCTGGATGTGGTTCTGCCCCGCGCCGGGAAAGTCGGAGAGCAGCTTGTCGTACGCGGCGCGCGCCTCCTCGTGCGTCGGCAGCGTTCGGACGTCGCTCGACGCGAGACGCAGATGCAGGAACGGCGATCCCGCGAGGAGGATGAACGCGACGACCGGGACCAGCACCGCGATCGGACGGCGCATCACGGCCGTGGCGATGGTGTGCCACCAACCACGGCCGGTCTGATCGGGCTGGAAGATCGGGACCCGCAGCCGGTCAACGCGAGTTCCGAGCAGGGCGAGGAGCGCCGGAAGGAACGTCAGACCGTAGAAGACCGCGCTCGCGACGACGATCGCGCCGGCCAGCCCCATGGACGGCAGGAACGTGCCTTCGTAGAAGAGCATCCCCGAGAGACCGATCGCCACCGTGATGCCGGAGAACGTCACCGCGCGACCGGATGTCGACATCGCGATGGCCAGCGCGTCTTCACGGCCCCGGCCGCGCTTCAACTCTTCGCGGAAGCGGCTCGTTACGAAGAGGGAGTAGTCGATGGCGACGCCGAGCCCGATGAGCGTGACGACGTTCTGCGCGTACACGGAGACGCTGGTGATGTGCGACAGCAGGAACATGCCGGCGATGCCGCTCATCACCGCCAGCAGTCCGGTGCCGAGCGGGATGAGCGCGGCGACGACAGCGCCGAACACGACGAGCAACAGGATGAGCGCGAGCGGGAGAGCGACGACCTCCGCGCGCTGCAGATCCGCGAACAACACCGTGTTGAAGCCGTTGTTGATCGCGAGCACGCCGGTGGCCTGCACCTTGAGCTTGTCGGAGGTGACCTTCGCGCGGAGCTCGGGGTAGTAATCGCGCGCGACATCGATCGTGTCCTTGACGGCGACGTCGACGGCGATCGCGTGACCGTCCTTCGAGATCTGCCGTGTCGGATCGACGACCGACGTGTCGTACGGGGTGATGATCGAGTCCTTGCGCGGATCGGTGCGGAGCGGAACGAGCGCCGCCTCGACCGCCGCGCGGAACTCGGGATCGCTCGCGCTGAGCGTGTCGCTCGAAAAGATCAGCGTGAAGGTGGAGCCCCCAACGATCGGGAGCTCTTTCTCGATCAGACGCGAAGCGCGTCCCGACTCGGCGGTCTCGATGAACCCGCCACTCTCCAGCTTTCCGCCACGTCCGGCGATGAAGCCGGACGCTAGAAGCAGAAGGATGGATAGCAGGAGGACCGGCCAACGGCGGCGGTAGACAAAGCGACCCCAGGCTGCGAACAACCCTTCCGTCCTCCTCGAGATGCGCGGGGACAAGCGTACGGGGAAACATCACGCGCCGCGTGACCTACGTCGGCGTCAGTCTGGGTCGCATCGAGTCGATGGCCCCTGTTGATCGGCACCCGCTGTCGGGGCGGAGAGATTCGAACTCTCGACTTCCAGATCCCAGATCTGGCGCGCTACCAGGCTGCGCTACGCCCCGCGCGCTTAATGGTACGGAGCACGTGACAGTTGGCGCAGACGAGCTCGCATTTCTTGAGCTCTTCGAGAACGAGCGTACGCGGCCGGTTCTCGACCATTTCGCTTATTGATGCGACCTTCTGGTATTCGGGCAGGTGATCCCAATGCATCACATACGTCGGGAACGTCTGCCCGCAGTCCGCACACGGCATACCTTCTTTTAGTGACGCCATCCACGCGCGCGATCTTCGGACACGCTTGCGTTCTCGTGCAAGACGGGTTTCCCGTCCGCGCGTCTGGTAGTAATGACGGTCGTACGCGCGTCGGCAGTCTCGGCAATACGAGAACTGACCTGTTCGGGAGTTGTGGAATTCGCCTTGGGCCTTCCAAACCCCACACATCGCGCAGCGTCGGATGATCGCGT
>VBEZ01000140.1 GCA_005882255.1 Chloroflexota bacterium
GGCCTCGAGCACCGCCGGATGCGCGTAGAGCGCCTCTTCGACCTCGCGCGGATACACGTTGTACCCCGAGACGATGATCAGCTCCTTCTTGCGGTCGACGATGTAGAAGTAGCCGTCCTCGTCCATGCGCGCGACGTCTCCGGTGTAGAGCCATCCGTCGCGGAGCGCGAGCGCGGTCTCCTCGGGTCGCTTGTAGTAGCCATCCATCAGGTTCGGACCGCGCACGACGAGCTCGCCGGTCTCGCCGACGGGCATATCGCGTGTTCCGGTCTCGAGGTCCACGATCTTCGCGTCGACGTCGGTAATGGGCACGCCGATCGAGCCGAGCTTTCGCTTCCCGCGTCGCGGCGTCGTATGGGTGACCGGGGCCGCCTCCGTGAGCCCGTAGCCTTCGAGCACCCGCCCACCGCCGGCCAGCTGCTCGAACTTCGTCTGCACCTCCACCGGGAGCGGCGCGGACCCCGACCCGAACACCTCCACGGAACGGAGGTCGTACCGAGCGAGGTCGGGCGCGCTTGCGGCGGCGACGTAGATCCGCGGCGCGCCGGCGAACGAGCGCGGCCGATGTCTATGGATCGCGAGGAGTATGTGCTCGAGGTCGAAGCGCGGGATGAGCACCATCGCGCTGCCGGTCGCGACCGAGACGCCCATGATCACGGTGAGGCCGTACACATGGAAGAGCGGCATCACATCCACCCCGCGCTCGATCCCCTCCACGAGCGTCGGGTTCCACGAGCGCGACTGCCGCACGTTCGCGACGAGCGCGCGATGCGACAGCATGGCTCCCTTGGGCACGCCGGTCGTACCGCCGGTGTACTGGAGGACCGCGATGTCCTCGGGTCGGACGTCCACCGGCCGGAGGGCGGGCCCGTCGCGCAGGAGGTCCGCGAAGAGATGCTCGCCCGCCGCGCGGTCGACCGTCGTGCGGTGCCCCTCCCGCTTCTCGCGCGTGAGCGTGAACAGCACGCGGAGGAGTGCCGGGAAGTACTCCTTGATGTTCGTGAGGATCACGTTCCGGACCGGCGTCCCCTCGCGCGCCGCGCGCGCGACGGCCTGGAGCCGCGAGAGCGCGACGAGCGTTTCGGTCCCGGAGTCCGCGAGCTGCCGGCGCAGCTCGGGCGCGGTGTACAGCGGGTTGCACGGGACCACGACCGCGCCCGCGCGCAGCGCGCCATAGAAGGCGATGACGAACTGCGGGCAGTTGGGCAAGAGCAGCGCGACGCGATCGCCTTTGCGAACGCCGAGCGACTGGAGGCCCGCGGCGAAGCGGTCCGCGCGCCGATCGAGCTCGGCGTACGTCAGCGATGCTTCGAGGAGCCGACCGGCGACGACGGCGCCGAAGATCGTCGCGACCGCACGCGGGTGGCGCGCGGCGGTGTCCGTGAGGAGCTGCTGGAGGGGGACCGTGGGATAGGTGAGCGCATGCGGCACACCCGCGTCATAGTGCTTCAACCACGGGCGCTCGGTCGCGATCCCGGTGTCCATCTCAGCCGCCGCGGTTGCTACCGTAGCACCGGGACTTCGCTCCCTCGTGGGACTCGACCGTCTCGACGACAAGCCCGTGACACGCCTTGTCTAGCGGACGGTGACGACCCAGAAGACCCCGTAGTCCTCGAGCCACGCAGCGCCCTCGATCAGCGGCCGCAGATACAGCCTGTACGTGCCGGTTGAGCTCGGAGCCACGATCGTGAATTGGAACCACGCGGTCTGCCCTGGACCGACGTAGTCGGCGGGTTGCATGGCGATGCGGTTGTACCGTGGCCAGCCCGTGTTGGGCGTGCCGAGCTGACCGTCACCGCCAAGCGCCGTGGGGGAATCCTGTCCAGGCTCGGGCCCCCACGTTCCAAGGTACGCGACCTCGCCCATGCGTCCGCGTACCCAGCCGATCGACCCGGAGTTGTAGAACGCGACGGTCGCCGTGGAACGCTGTCCCGCGCACAAGGTCGGATAACCCGACTGGCCATACCACGCGGCGTGTCGGCCGAGGATGCCTCCGGGGACCACCGTGGGAGGCGCGATGCCGGGTCCGGTGGAGTTCGTGCACGGGCCAGGCGGAGGCGGAGGCATCAGCGTCGGCGACATATGCCCGTTGTAGGTGTATCCACCGTTCGACATGAACGTGCCCGAGAAGAGCATCGTGTAGCCGTCCTTCAGGAAGTAGAGATCCCAGGTGCCGCCGTCACTCGCGGAGAGTGCGTCGAGGTCGATCATGTAGTAGCCCGCTGTGTTGGTGTGCAGTCCGGGGTTGCTTCCGAAGGCGCCGAAGCAACGGACGGGCGGTCCAAGCGTCACGCACGCGTCCGCTACCGGTTGGCCGGTCACCTCGTCGGTGATCGTGCCCTGGATCTTCCCCGCGGCTGCCACCGCCGGTCCCGCCGCTGCGAGCACAGCGGATAGCAGCAGGGCCAAGGTCGCGGCGAGACGGATGATCCTCGAACGCATCAACGGGCCCTCCTCACGGTGCTCACCCTGTTAACGCGTCCTGTGACCGCGTTGATGAACCGAGCCTGTTGCGATCGGCTCGACGGGTATGACTTTCGGCTATTACGAATGGACCACGTCATGCGCGGAGGCTGTCCTTCACCACCATCGGTCACGCAGCGCGGTACGTTGCGGCCGTAAATGAAGGGATCTCCAAGTCGAAGCAGTCGGTGTCGGTGAACCGGCACAATGCGGAGAAGTACGCGATGTCACGGGCCGTCGATCGGACGGAGGAATTGTCCAAATGTGGATCCACAACTCGGTACGCGCGGTCGGAGTGCTCGTCGTCTTGGCGATGACGGCGTGCAGCGCGCCGGGCACCGGCTCGGGCGCGGGCTCAACGCCGACGACGTCACCAGTGCAGAGCGCGGTGACGCAGCCCGGCGCGTCTCCGTCGCCCGTGCCCGTGACGGCGTATCTCGATGACCGCAGCAGCGCGGAGCAGGTCGTCCGGTCCTATTACGACGCGATCGGCCGCCGGCAGTACCTGCGTGCCTACGGCTATTGGGAAACCAGCCCGACGCTGCCGACCTATGACACCTTCGCGAAGGGATTCGAGACCACGACCGCGGTGCAGGTGGAGCTCGGGACGGTCGGCGGATCACCGGGCGCGGGTCAGCTGTACTGGAGCGTGCCCGCCGTGGTGCTCTCAATGACGACCACGGGAACACAGGCTTTCGTCGGCTGCTACACGG
>VBEZ01000201.1 GCA_005882255.1 Chloroflexota bacterium
CGCCGAAGCCGACGCCCGCCACCGTCGCCGCGAAGCCGGCGGCCGCGCCTGCGTCGCCGCCCGTGCGTGCGGCGACCGCCGCACCGCCGAGCCCCGCGCCTCGTAAGCGGACGAACTAACCGATACAATTGGCGTTCACACTTCGCGCGAGGAGGCATCCCGCCGTGCCCAAGATCAAGAGCCATAGCGGTGCGAAGAAGCGATTCACCGCCACCGGCCGCGGCAAGCTCTCGCGCATGAAGGCCTACAAGGGCCACCTCAACGCGCACAAGTCGCCACGCCGCAAGCGGAGTCACGCGGGCAAGGCGCTCGTGGCTCGGGGTGACCTGAGGCTGATCCGCAAGATGCTGCCGCACCTCGTAGGGAAGTAGGGAGTAGGCATGACACGGATAAAGCGCGGAGTCGCCGCCCACAAGAAGCACAAGAAGCTCCTGAATGCCGCCGAGGGGCGCCGCGCCGCGAAGCACAAGCTCATCCGCCCGGCCCGCGAGGCCGCGCTCCACGCCCTCAACTACGCCTATCGCGACCGCCGCAAGAAGAAGGGTCAGTTCCGCGCGCTCTGGATCGCCCGCATCAACGCGGCCTCACGCGAGTCGGGCGTTTCGTACAGCCGCCTCATGGCCGCGATGCGGTCCGCCGGCGTTCAGCTCGACCGCAAGGTCCTCGCGGACATGGCGGTGCGCGACCCCAAGGTGTTCCGGCATTATGTGGATCTCGTCAGCAACAAGAAGACCGGTAAGGCCAGCACGTCATAGCGGCAACGACGGAGAGTAGTAGCGCGTAAACGTCGCACAGGGACCGCGGGTCGCGACTGAGAGCCCGCAGCGACACGGAACGCGCGAATTCGCTCCCGAGCCGATGCGCAGAAAAGCGCGTCCGGGTGGAGCCCGATAGCGCTCCCCACGAGTGTCCATCGGCTGCGTGTCGGTGGGAGATCGGGTGGTACCGCGGAGGCCCGCCTTCGTCCCGAGTGCGAAAGCACGGGAACGAGAGCGGGCTTTTGAATCTTGCGACGTTGCGGACGAGGCTCGGGTCCGCAGTGGAAAGGATCGCATGGCGGGACCACAGGATCTGAAGGCGCTCGCGGACCGCGCGGTGGCGGAGATCGCCATGTGCGCGGACGATGCCGCGCTCGAGGCGGCGCGCGTCCGTTACCTCGGGCGGAAAGACAGCGAGGTCACGCGGGCCACCAAGCAGATCGCGTCACTTCCCACGAAGGACAAGCCCGCCTACGGCGCCGCGGTGAACGAGGCGAAGGCGCGGATCGAGTCAGCGCTGCAGAGCCGGAGCGCGGCGCTGCACGGCGCGTCGATCGACAGCAGCCTGCGCGAACGCGTCGACCTCACCCTTCCGCCACGGCCGGTGCGGATCGGCCGCCTCCACCCGGTGACCGCCACGATCCGCGACGTGTCGCGGATCTTCGGCACGATGGGCTTCGAGACCATCGAGGGTCCCGAGATCGAAACGGACTATTACAACTTCGAGGCCCTCAACATCCCGCCCGGCCATCCCGCGCGCGAGAAGTGGGACACGCTGTGGGTCTCCAATCCCCTCGGCGACGACCCGAAGGTGCCGCTGCTCGGCCGCACGCACACCTCACCGATGCAGGTGCGGGTCATGGAGAAACGCAAACCGCCGATCCGCGTCGTGATCCCCGGGCGCTGCTACCGGTACGAGGCGACCGACGCGATCCACGAGAGCATCCTCCACCAGTACGAGGGCCTGGCGATCGACGAGAAGCTCACCATGGCCGATCTCAAGGGCGTCCTCTATTCATTCGCCCGGCAGATCTTCGGGAGCAAGAGCAACGTGCGCTTCCGGCCGGACTACTTCCCGTTCACCGAGCCGTCAGCCGAGATCGCGTTCTCGTGCGTCATCTGCGAGGGCAAGGATCCGCAGTGTCACACCTGCGGCGGCGACGGCTGGATCGAGGCGGCCGGCTGCGGCATGGTGCATCCCGACGTCCTGCGCCGCGTCGGCTACGACCCGGACCGCTATCAGGGCTTCGCGTTCGGCGGGGGCATCGAGCGGCTCGCCATGGTGATGTCGGGCACACCGGATATCCGTCTGTTCGCGCAGAACGACCTGCGGTTCCTGGAGAGCTTCTAGTGCTGATCCGGGTGCCGCTGTCCTGGTTGCGGGAGTACGTCGACGTGACCGTTTCCGCAGACGACCTCGCGCATCGCCTCCACATGGCCGGCACCGAGTCGAAGGGCATCGAGCGCAAGGCGTGGGACAGGATCTGGGTCGGACGCATCGCGGAGCTCGCGAAGCACCCGGGTGCCGACAAGCTTCAGCTCGCGACGGTCGAGTACGGCGAGGGCCGGAGGAAGACCGTCGTGACGGGCGCGACCAACCTGAAGCCCGGCTCGATCGTCGCATACGGCGAGGTCGGCGCCGAGTACCTCGACGGCCACACCGGCGAGCGCATGGTCATGAAGCCGAAGGACATGCGCGGCATCAAGAGCGAAGGCATGGTCCTGTCCGAGAAAGAGCTCGGCATCGGCGAGGATCACGACGGCATCCTCCTACTCGACCCGAAGCTGCCTGTCGGCGCGCCACTGTCCGAAACGCTCGGGGAAACCGTGTTGCTGCTGGAGCTACAGCCGAACCGGCCGGACTGCCTCGGCATCCTCGGCATCGCGCGCGAGGTCGCCGCGCTGCTCGAAACGCCGCTGCACGAGCCCGAGCAAGCGGACCTCCGGCCGCAGGCGCCGAAAGCGCTGGACGTCCGCATTGAGGATCCCGATGCGTGCCGGCGCTTCGCGGTCGCGCGTCTCGATGGCGTTCGCATCGGTCCGTCGCCGGAGTGGATGCAGCGGCGCCTCGTCGCCGCGGGCATGCGGCCGATCTCGAACGTCGTTGACATCACGAACTACGTCAT
>VBEZ01000040.1 GCA_005882255.1 Chloroflexota bacterium
AGGACCGCGAAGAAGTACGTCCCGTCGGCGAGCGCGGCGTTGTCCGGGCCGCCGTTCAGCCAGACGTATTGCTTTCCGTCATAGATGTTGCAGTTGACGACCGTCGTGGCCCCGGGTTGGCCGTTCTTGCAGTGATTACCCCCATCAGCTCCGAAGTTGATCGTCGTGAACGTGGCCGGAGGGCCACCCGCCGCCGACAAACCCGAAGGAAGCATTGCGAGCGCGAGAAGCACCGCGACCAACGACGCCAGCAGCCGTCTCATCCCGTTCCCCACCTTTTCGATATCTCCATGCCTCGCGTACCGCGACGGAATGACTTCCGCCTGCAGTTGGCGCTGGCCGAAGAAACTTACGTGGTGTGATGCGGCGCTAGTAGGTATGAGAACGCGGTATGTGATCGCTCGCGTTCACGATGGGCGATGGCGTGTTAAGAAGATGACAGGTACAGCGTCATCGCGAGTACTCAAGACGGACACTCTTCGGTCCGCGCGTCGGCACATCGCGTTTAGTCGTCGACACGCGCAACTTGCGCACTACACATGCGAAACATGGCCTGATCCAAATGACTGATCCGCAACTAATCTGCGACGCGTACGGGTTTTTCGGTATCACATCGCACCGGCCACCTGCTAAATTGCGCGCGGTGGGTTCTGGGTCATTTGACCCATAGGTTGGGGAGCGTGGGAATGAACGGTGGAGCTTCCGCCATGTCGGGCATTCTCGTCGTGGATGAGTTGGGCACTGTCTTCAGCCTGATGCGTTCACTGGATCTCGGTGTGCCGCTGTGGCGCGTCACAAGACGATCCGATGTGGAACACCTGGATATCGGCATCGCGGTACTGGCGAGCTACGAGCCGCCGGACTGGACCATGGTCAGCAAGCTTTCCGAACAATTCACCACGGTGATCGTCGCGACGCGACCAAATCACGACGATGCATGTCATGCCGTGAGCTGCGGCGCCTTCGGATACATCGAAGCCCAGCTGCGTCCGGAAGCGCTGCGTCGATCGATCCTCGGCGCGCTGAACGGTGAGCACGCGTATTCGCGAAGAGTGTTGGCGGCGCTGATCCGCAATGGCCGATGGCTCCGCTCGGCAGACGCGCTGCCGCTGACTCCCCGCCAACGTCAGGTGATCTCGCTGATCGCGCGCGGTGCGGCCGACAAGGAGATCGCGGAGTCGCTCGGCATCACGACGGCGACGGCGCAAAAGCACGTAACCAATCTTTTGCGACGATTGAAGGTACCGAACCGTGCAGCAGCGGTGGCGGTCATGGCGGCGACCTCGCCCCTCTAGCTCGCTGCGGAGCACCTGATAGTCGGTACGAGCCTTGACAGCACGCGGTCCCACAGGGGAATGTCCGCACTCGACATAGATGTGACCGAGCGCGTTCGGATCGACTGGGGAAACGTGAGCGACCGCGATCCACATGTAGCTAAGAGCGTGGCGGCTCGCCCGCGGGTATGCGTGATCGACTCGAAGGACGTCGGGCCCGTGTATACGCGTCTGGACGAATGTGCCATCGAGCTAATGGGCTCTCTGCCCTCGCTGGCGCAGCTCGACGCGCGAACGGCGAGCGGATACGACGCCATCCTCGTCGGTTGCACCGAGCGGCTCCTCCTGAGCCCTGCCTTCCGTTCGCGGGTACGAAAGCTGACACCAAGCGCACGCCTTATCGCGGTGATGGCGACGCCGACCGTCGACGACGGCGCGCAAGCATTGGCCCTCGGCTTCGCGGGATTGGCGTCGCGAGACGTCACGCCGAGGGCGCTCGAGCGAACGATCGCAGCCGCGACCCGTGGAGAGAGCGCGTTCCCACGCGGGGTCGTCAATGCGCTGCTCGAGACCGCCTCGCGCTTCGCCGTGCGATCAGCGGGGCGGAGTGGCGAGCCGAGTCTCACCCCGCGACAGGATCAGATCGTGGACCTCATCGCACAGGGGGCGACCGATCGCGAGATCGCGGGCATGCTCCACATCAGCCAGTCGACCGCGCACAAGCATGTGCAGAACGCGCTGCGCCGGCTGAACGCCAAGACGCGTAGCCAGCTCGTCGCCGCCGCACGGCGACCGGCCTTTCCCGGAGGCTTCGCCTCCTAAAAGCTCCAGCGACCGACTGCTTTTCGGTATTGCTGCGCGCTGAGACCACTCCCTAAATTGCCCATGTGGCCATGTGACACGCATGGGCCGAGAGCGCATGGGGTGGGTCTTGAACGGGAGCCGAGCGGCACTGATCGATGACGCGGGGCAGAGCCTTGTCGAAGTGGCTCTCGCGCTGCCCATCCTGCTCATGCTGTTGCTCGGGCTCGTCGACGGCGCACGCGCGTACTACTTCGCCGGTGTCGTCGCGAATGCCGCGCGCGAGGGCGCGAACTACGCGGCACGGAACGGGACGGCCACGCTCGCCCAGGTCGCGCAGCGGGTCTGCGACTCGACCGGCATGGTCGCGTTCGGTAACGCGTGTCCCGGCCTGACCGTCACCTGCGCCTTTGCGAACGGCGACACGACCGTCGAGGTCGTCTACGGCTTCTCGCTCATCACCGCGTCGATCGTGGACGGCGCGTTCAAAGTGAATCCGCTCCCGATCCATGCGGCGGCCAGATTTCCGGTGATGACTTCGGGAGCGCCATGCGCAAGCTGATAAAGGCTGACGACGGTGTGGGCCTCGTCGAGTTCGCGCTCGTCGTACCGCTGCTGATCCTGCTCACGGTCGGATTCCTGGACGTCGCGCGTGCCATGAACGCGGTCGTCCTGCTCGGAAGCGCGAGCCAAGAGGGCGCTCACTACGCGGCGCTCGATCCCAGCGCGACAATTCCACCCGGTCAGATCGTGCCGCCGGCGATCGCGAGCGCGGCGATCGCCCGGACCGCGCCCCTCAATGGGAACGCGATCACCGTGACCGCGGAGTACTACGACGCCGCGACCGCGACGTTCCGGCCGTGGCCGACCGCGGGCATACCAACGAGCAGCCCGGCGCCGGCAGGTGTCATGGTGCGGATCACCGTCAGCTATCCCTGGACCGCCGTCTCGGCGATCGCGGGCAACCTGCTGTCACCGAATGGTTCGAACGTGCTCACGTCGACGTCACTGATGGAGACGCGTCGATGACGCCCACCGGTGTCCGAGGCGAAGAGGGTCAGGCGCTCGTCGTCGTCGCCCTCTGCATGGCCGTCCTCGTGGCGGGCCTCGCCTTCGCCGTCGACTGGGGCTACGCGATGGCGCAGCGACGCGCAATGCAGAACCTAGCCGACGCGTCCGCGATGGGAGCGGGAAAGCGCTTGGCGACCGCGGTCATAAAGGTGAACGGGGCGATCGAATTCAGCGTCACCCAGGAACAGACGTGGTGCACCGCGGATTCTTACGCCAACCCGTCGAGTCTGAAGAGCTCGTTCGCGCCGTCGGACACCACAAATCAGCTACAAGTCTTCTACGGCGACGCCAGCACCCCAACAGCATGGACGACGAGCGCGGCGACATGCACAGGCAACACCCAGGTTCCATCGGGCACGATGTATGTTCGGGCCGTCGTCAGCGTGACATTCCAGTCGCTCGTCGCCGCGACGTCGGGCCATAGCTCGAGCCTTGCGAGCGCCTCCGCTCGCGTGCGTTTGTCGGGAACCCCGGTATCCCTCACTGGTGGACCGATGTGGGCGATGGTCCGGCACTACAACCCGGCGGATTTCAACAACACCTGCACGTCGAATCCGTGCGACCCAACGGACCCGAATCAGGTCGTACCGAAGCTCTTCTGGGACTCGAACGCTGCCGACGTCGCTTACGGAAACTTCAAGGGACTGATCGACTTCTCTCAATACTCGCCAAACTTCAACACTCAGATCCTCACGTTGACGCCGCAGCTCATCACACAGGGCGATTCGTGGGCCCACGCACCGAACGCCTATGCGCTCGACCAAAGCGGCGGATGCACTGTCTGGGGACAGGACGCGCAAGGCAACCGCCTCTGGGATTCATGGGGCGAGGCTGACGGGAACAAAGACAAGCAGTGCAGCATCGCGAACTGGGTCTACTACGGTTTCCGCGGGACGCTCAGCTTGGACAGTCACTGGACCGGCGCCGGTCTCCCGGCAGGTCAAGAAGCGCCCTCGCTGCTCAGCGCGACGCGATCCGTGTGCAGCCCGCGGCCCGACCCGGCGCCGTCATGCGACGACCGAACGATCGGCGACTGGGTCGAGACAGCGGGTGGCACGATCGCGAGCCTGACGGACGTCGTCCGGCAGGCGGTCGCCGTGCGGGGAAGCATGTCGATGCCGTTCTCGAACAAGTTCGTCCCCGGCACGAGCACGCCATTCGGAAAGGGACTCGTCGTGCTCGTGTTCTTGTGGGAGTGTGGGGAGAAGTTCAACAAGAACGGCGGGGCGGGCAACAGGTGGGACCTGATCTCTCCTGGTGGGCCGAACGGCGACTGCTCACAACTCAACACCGCTCCGGACCGCGTGCATCTCTTCACTGTGGCTCCGTTCACCATCTACGAGGGCACGATCTCGAGCGGCTCCGTCAAGGGCTACTGGGGCGGCCTCTTCGGAAGCCCAGACACGTGTCAAACGTGCTCGCTGAACGCCCTCGCGAATACGGCCGTAATGATCCCGGACGATTAGGAGGCACGAGATGCGTCTGCGTTCATGGTTTTTCCTTTCGCTCGGTCTACTGCTTGCGGTCCTGACCGGCGTCGCGCTGAATGGGGTCGTCCAGCAGAACAGCGGCCACGCGGCGGCAGCCCTCGGAGACACCGTGAGCATCGTCGTCGCCTCGACCGACGTGCCCGCACGCACGGTCCTTGCCGCGGGAATGCTGACGCGTCGCGACTATCCCAAGGACCTGGTCCCGACCGGAGCCGTCATGAGCGAAGCGGAAGCGGCGGGACAGACGACGCTCGCGATGCTGCCGAGCGGCGCGCCGATCCTGCGCGGCCAACTCGTCGCGGCCGAGGGCAAGCGAGGGGCGTCGCTCACGATCGACCCGGGCACGGTTCTCGTCTCGTTCCCGACGGCCGATCCGCTCACCGTCGGCGGCTTCGTGACAGCCGGTGACCGCGTCGACATCCTCGCGACGATCTCGACAGGCGTCGGCGAGAACCCCAAGCGCACGCAGACGATGATCCAGAACCTTGAGGTCCAGCAGGTCATCGGACCAACGCGCGAGCAACCGCAGCGGCCGACCTCGCTCACCTTCATCGTCGACCATCAGACCGCGCTGGTCCTCAAGTACCTCCGCGATAGCCAGGCCACGATCGACGTAGCCGTGCGCTCGCGCGCCGAGGATAAGGATGCGTCGACACGAAGCGTCGACATCACTTACCTCGTGCAGACGTTCGGGATCGCGAGATGACGGAGGGCATCGGTCCGATCCGCGTGTTGCTGCTCGAGACCGAGCCGGATGCGGCCGCGCACGTGCGCGAGGCCCTCGCTGGAGATGACCGCGTGCACCTCGTCGCGACCGTGGCCGACCAGACATCTTTGCTCGACAAGCTCGGCGCCACATACGCGCAGGTCGCCGTTGTCGACCTCGCGGGACTTCGGGGCGACATAGGTCCAGCCGTGCGCGAGATCCTCTCCCGCGCGCCCGAGTGCTGCGTGATCGTGACCGGAGCGAATGTCGCTCCGGGCACTGTCTCGCGGGCGGTGACCGCGGGCGCGCGCGGTTTCCTCCTGAAGCCTTACCCGGCCGAGGACCTCGTAACAACGATCCGCGAGGCCTACGGAAATCTCCAAGAGCTCCGTCGGCTCCAGCGAATCGATCGAACGCCTGGAGGACCCAAGCCTGGCGTCGTGATCGCCGTATACAGCCCCAAGGGCGGCGTGGGTTGTACGACGATAGCGACCAACCTCGCGGTCGCACTCGCGCAACGCGCGAAGGCTTCGGTAGCACTCGTCGACCTCGATCTTCAGTTCGGCGACATCGGCATCGCTCTCGATCTCAAGAGTGCGAACAGCGTCGCTGATCTTCTGAATCACGTGGACGCGATAGAGTCCTCACTGGTCGACGAGGTATTCGTACGCCACTCCTCGGGCGTGCGCGCTCTTCTCGCACCGGACAACCTGGCGATGGTCCCGTCGATCGATCCGGACCGCGTCGCGCGGGTCGTGGATCAGCTCCGCCCACACTTCCAGTTCATCGTCTGCGATCTGTGGTCCAGCCTTGAAGACCTGACCCTCGCGACCCTTCGCATGGCGGATCGCATCGTCCTCGTCACCACACCCGAGCTGCCGTCTCTTCGCAGCCTCCGGCGCGTGATGGCGGCGACCGGCCTCCTGCTACAGGACGATCGAACGTTGCTCGTTGCGAACCGGGTCCCGGGGAAGGCCGGCATCGGGGTAGGCGAGATCGAGCGTGGTCTGGGTCGCACGATCGCGGCGACCATTCCCAGTGAAGGCGTCGGCATCACGGAAGCGATCAACCGCGGCATCTCGATCCTCGACGACCGCGCTCGCGCCAAGGCTGGAAGCAGTTACAGGAAGCTCGCCGAGCTCATCGTCCACGGACTCGAGCCAGCGGCGATCGGCCAGGCGGGACGGCGTCCCGTGCCAGCGACCGAGCTGAGGTGAACCGCCAATGACGATCCTTCGCCCCAACGCGCGGCTCAAACCAGCGGAGCTGAGGACGCTCGGCACATCCGTCGCCGCCCTTCCCGCGGAGGCGGATTGGCGTCCCGAGGTCCTCAAGCTGAGCCGCTTTCGAGACGATGGCGAGGTCCAGCTCGTCAACCGCATACACGCACGTGTGGCGAGCCTCCTCGGTCGGAATGTCGAAGCGGCATCGGCCGAGTCGATGCGGTCGTTGGTCGCCGATCACTTCTCCACTTCCCTCGACGAAGAGCATGTCACCGTGAATCGGACCGACCGCCTGCGGCTCCAGGACGCGGTGTTCGCTGAGATCGTGGGCTACGGGCCGATCCAGGACCTGCTTCACGACGACGGGATCTCCGAGATCATGGTGAACGGCGCGCACCAGGTGTGGATCGAACGCGAAGGCAAGCTCTACCTCACCGACATCACGTTCGCTGATTCGGACCACGTGATCCGCGTGATCCAGCGCATCATCGCTCCACTCGGCAGACGTTGCGACGAGGCCTCTCCGATGGTCGACGCACGTCTCCCCGACGGCTCGCGAGTGAACGCGATCATCCCGCCGCTCTCTTTGGTGGGACCCGTGCTCACGGTGCGGAAGTTCCGTCGCGTGCCACTGTCACCGGACGAGCTCCTGCGGCATGCCTCGATCTCACCTGAGGCCCTGCAATTCCTTCGAACCTGCGTGCGCGGTCGGCTGAACATCATCGTGGCTGGAGGAAGCGGCGCGGGCAAGACGACGCTCCTGAATGCGCTTTCGTCGTACATCTCCACACGAGAGCGCATCGTGACGATCGAGGATGCCGCCGAGCTTCGCTTGCAGCAAATGCATGTCATCACGCTCGAGACGCGCCCGGCCAACGTGGAAAGTCACGGCGAGATCACGATCCGCGACCTCCTCCGCAACGCACTCCGGATGCGTCCGGATCGCATCGTCATCGGCGAGTGCCGTGGTCCCGAGGCGCTCGACATGCTCCAGGCGATGAATACGGGCCACGACGGATCGCTCACGACGATCCACGCGAACGGACCCCGCGACGCCTTGGCCCGGATCGAGACGATGGTGTTGATGTCGGGTGCCGATCTGCCACTTCGTGCGATACGGGAGCAGGTCGTGTCTGCCATCGACCTTGTCGTCTATGTGGAGAGGATGCAGGACGGCACGCGAAAGATCACACAGATCAGCGAGGTTCGCGGTTACGAAGGCGACCTGATCACTATGCAGGATCTCTTCGTATTCCAGCGCGAAGGTTTCGATGGGCAGCGCGTGCTCGGCGCGTTGCGGCCTTCGGGCATCCGCCCCGCCTTCAGCGACCAGCTCCTCTCTCGTGGGCTTGAGCTCCCCTTGAACTGGTTCGGGTATGAGGGTGACAGCGTCGCCGAGGCGGACAGAAACTGACATGTTGCCTCAGTCGGCGATCGTCGGTGTGCTGGGAACCGCGGCTGTGGTGTGTTTCGTTCTCGGCCTGTGGTTGCCCGTGGCGCAAGGCGAGCGAAGCATCGCACGTCGGCTGCGCGGTTTCGTCGAAGCGCCCGTCGGCGCGCTCGAAGCGGAACTGAAGATCGGTCGGCGCCGGGCGACGCGGGAAGTTCGTTCGATCGTTCGACGACCGGCGGTCATCCGCTTCCTGGAACGAAGGCTCGCCGAAGCGGAGAGTGATCTTTCGCCGGCGGAGGTCCTCGTCGCATCCGCGGTCCTCGCTGCGCTGCTGTTCACCCTGTTGTACCTGCTGCTGAAGGAACCCGTGCTCGCGTTACCGGCAGGGGCAGCAGGCGGCGCCCTGCCTCTCAAGTGGCTGGGCTGGCGTCGAGGCCGGAAGGTCGGACGCTTCACCCGGCAGCTTCCCGACGCTATTGGTCTTCTCGCGAGCTCGGTGCGTTCAGGTCACAGCCTCCCCCAAGCGCTCGAACATGTTGCCAACGACGCCGCAGACCCCACCAGATCAGCCTTTCTCCTCGTGGGCCGCGAGATCGGTCTCGGCGCGTCGCAAGAAGATGCGCTCGAGCGATTGGCGGCGCGGTACCCATCGGACGACCTGCAGCTCGTCGTCGCGTCGATCAACGTTCAGCATCAGATCGGCGGAAGCCTCGCGAAGGTACTCGATTCGATCTCCGAGACGATCCGTGAGCGATTGCGCATCGAGGGCGACATCAAGGCGCTGACCGCCCCGCAGCGCATGAGCGCGTATGTCCTGTGCGGTCTGCCGATATTCGTAACACTCGGGTTGCTTCTCATCGGGCCCGACTACATCGGCGTGCTGTTCGAGCCGGGACCGCTTCGCTATGCACTGTTCGCGGGCATCGCGCTCGTCGCCCTCGGCTTCATCGTCATGCGCGCGCTGACAAAGATCGATGTCTAGTCGACGTATCGCCGCGGTAGCCGCGGCCATCGCCGTGCTCTTTCTGATGACCGCGACCGCTCAGGCGGACGATCCCATCCGGATCGTCATCAGCCGCGTGGACGCAGGCCAGTTCCCAACGGTGCGCCTCGTAGCCTCGGTCATCGATGCGAGCGGCAAGGCAGTGCCTGGCCTGCGGCCCGAGGATCTGCAGTTACGGGAGAGCAACCTGGCGATATCGGCGACCGTGACACTCGCCTCGCTCGTCTCTCCGGTGGCTCTGGCGCTCGTCGTCGACACGAGCGGCAGTATGTCGGGTCGACCGCTCGCCGACGCGAAGGCGGCGATGGCGACGATGATCTCCGCGCTCGGGCCCAATGACCAGGTCGCGGTCCTTTCTTTCAACGCCACAGTTCGGATCGCGCAGCCCTTGACCAGCGATAAGACGCGCGCGCTCGCGGCGGTGGGATCGATGTCGGCCGGCGGGGATACCGCGATATATGACGCCGTGGTCGCCGCCGCCCAAGCGCTCGATAGCGCAGATCCAAAGCTGCGCCGCGCGATCGTGCTCCTCACCGATGGCCTCGACACAGCGAGTCGCAACACCTCGGCGTCGGCGATCGCTCGGCTCCGCGCTGCGGGCCTTCCGCTATATGCCGTGGGCCTCGGCGACAATCTCGATCGTTCAGTATTGCAGGGGTTGGAGCAGGCGAGCTCCGGCGGTGCGGCGTACGTCGCGCCAACGTCCGGGCAACTCGCCGGTCTCTACGCGGCTCTGGCCGAGCAGATCCTCACGGAGTACACCGTCGAATACCAGTCCCGCGCCACGGCCCTGCCAGACGGAGCGATCGTTCCGTTCGAGTTGTCGGTGTCGCGCGGCGGCCTCCTCGCCCGGGCCGCCTCATCGTTCGCCATTCCGGCAGGCCTCGGGGCACCCGCATCGGCGCCCACGGCTCCGGTGACCAAAGTGCTCACGCCCGACGTGGCGGTGGTCGCCGACGACAGCTCGAGCACCCCCGTGGTCTCGCTCTTGGGCGCGATGACGGCTCTGATGTTTGTCCTTTGGCTGAATGAGCTCACGTTGTACGCGGGCTCCGGCCAGCGCCGCCGCGTCCTCGCGCTCATTCGCGACGCCGCGGTCGGGTCGGAGGAACCGACACGACCGCCCGTGTTGCTGCGGCTGGTCCGGCCACTGCGCGGACTCGGTGATCAGCTTCTGCGCATGCTGCCGGCCAGATTCTTGGAGCAGACGCGCGAGCATCTGGAGTTGGCGGGAGCCCCGATCAGTGAGGCGGAGTTCATAGGCATCCGGCTCGCGTCGATCGCCACGCTTGCGCTAGCGCTGGGGCCGATCGTCTTCCTCGTGCGTGGGGGCACCGAGTCCGTCGTCATCGGTGGCGTGATCGGAGCGGCGGCCGGCTTTGCGATCCCAGGGTTCGTGCTCGGTTCGATGGCGCGAGGCCGCAAGAACGCGATACGACGGGCGCTCGTCCCGACGCTCGACATGCTTGCCCTCAGCGCGGACGCGGGCCTTGCGTTCGACGGCGCGATCGCTCAGGTGGTGCTGCGTTGGAAGAATCCGCTATCCGAGGAGCTCCGCCGCCTACTGCTCGAGTTCCAAATGGGTCGGGACCGGCGTCAGGCGCTGCGTGAACTCGCTCGCCGCACCGCCCTTCCCGACGTCGGCCGGTTCGTAAATGCGGTCATCCAGGCCGACACGCTCGGGGTGGGCCTCGCAAAGGTCCTGCAGGATCAAGCGCTGGAGCTTCGTACCAAGCGTCGTCAACGGGCGGAAGAACTCGCACGGCTCGCGCCCGTCAAGATGATGTTCCCGATGGTGCTGCTCATCTTCCCAGCGCTCTTCCTCGTCATCCTCGGACCCGCTGTTCCCAAGATGACCGCGATCTTCAACCTGCATTGAGCGACCGAACGCGTTGGCTCACCTTCTCGACGTGAGTCTCGACGCGCGGCGCCGGATCTGAATCCGGCGCCGCGCGCTTGGTCAGGCGAGGACCGCGCTGCTGAGCGTGTCGATGAGCGAACGCGGCGTCGTGCCGCCGCCGAAGATCTGCGGACCGGCGTAGAAGATGAGAACGAGGACGATGAGGATCAGCAGGATGATGCCGATGATCATTCCGGCGCCGAAGCCGCTGTCCGACGCAGGTGGTGGATTGACGTTGACTTGGCCCATTGGAACCTCCTCTCGATAGTCGGGCAGCTGCGCTGCCCTCATCTGCTTGGCGTGTAGCCTCGCCCACGCCGCAGTAGGTCGCCGAAAGGGCTCGCAAGCGCCATGCCGCGCGGTCCGCTCGCTTTTATGCTCGCCGTCCCATGCGCAGAGGGCCTCTTCGTCATAAGTGGTTCGCGGCATTCACCGCAGCCACCGGTCTTGGTGGGGTCGCGGACGAGGTGGCTCGGCTCGCCTTGCCGCTCCTCGTCCTGGACATCACTCACTCGATCGCCGCCGCCGCGACGCTGCGCGTGGTCCAGTCGCTCCCCTACATCCTCTTCGGCGCCCCCGCCGGAGCACTCATCGACCGAGTGGACAAGCGCCGCTTGCTCATCGCGTGCGACATCTCGAGCATCGCACTCACCGTCGCGATCCCGCTCTCCGCCATCGGCGGCGTCTTCTCGATCGAGCTGCTGTACGTCATCGGTTTCCTGCTCGGCACGGTCGAGGTGCTGTGGGGCGTGACGACGGACTTCAGCGTCGTGCCGTCGCTCGTGGAGGAGCACGAGCTCACCGATGCGAACGCGATCTTCTTCGCCGCCGATCGCGCCGCGCGCATCATCGGCCCGACGCTCGGCGGATTCGCGATCGCCGCGATCGGGAACGTCAGCGCGATGTGGATCGCCGCGCTCGCGTTCCTGCCGACACTCGCGCTGTTCTACCTGATGCCGCCGATCCTCGAGATCTCCGCGGCCCAGCTCGCTCCACTCACGGTACGCAACGTCGTCCACGAGATCGGCGACGGCTTCGCGTTCGTGTGGCGGCTGAAGGTCCTGCGGTGGCTGCTCGTCGCGATGTCGATCGCGAACCTGGGCGGCGTGGGTCTACGGACGCTCATCCTCTACGTGCTGCGTGAAGAGCATCACCTCGACGAGGTGACGATCGGTCTCGCGCTCTCCGTCAGCGGCGGTCTCACGATCATCGGCTCGCTCCTCGCGCCGCGACTCGCGCAGGACCGGCCGATGGGTCACAGCATGATCGCGGTCATCCTCGCATCGGGGCTCGCAGCACTGGCCGGTGCGTTCACCGGCGACTGGCGACTGATCACGCTCTGCTTCACCGGACGCGAGATCGCGTGGCAGGCGTTCATCATCTACGCCTTCATTCCGCGGCAGCGCGACGTTCCCGCCAACATGCGCGGCCGGGCGAACGGCGCGTTCCGTACCGTCGTGCTCATCTCGAATAGCGCCTCGCCCGCGGTCCTTTCACTCATCGTGGTCGTGGCATCGAGCGCGGCCGCGTTCGCGGTCGCGGGTGCGCTCGCGATCGCGAGCGCCGCGGTCGCCGCGTTCACGCCGCTCCGGGACTACGCGGTTCGCGAACCGGTCGCGGACGAGTGAGCCGAGTTTCGCCTAGATTTACGGTATTCCAGCTCCGACCGCATCCAGCAGGCGCGGCGACTGGCTCACCCTGGGCGAGGCCAGCCGCATGCTCGGCGTCGATCCGGACACGCTGCGCCGCTGGGCGGACAACGGGAAGGTCGACGTCTTCACCACCCCGGGCGGTCATCGCCGCTTCCTTCGCTCCGCGATCGATGCGCTCCTTCCTCGCCCGCGCGCGGTCAGGCGTCCCTCGCTCACCGCGCTGGGCGAGACGCCTGACAAGATCGCGGCCGAGTTCCGTAAGCGCGTGCGCACCGACGTCACCGATCAGGACTGGCACACACGCTTCGACGAGAGCTCGCTGCGCTGGTTCCGCGAGCGCGGGGTGCGCATGAGCGATCTGCTCCTCGGGCATCTCGATACCGCGCGTCGCGCCGGGCAGGAGCAGTACCTGATGCAGTCCGAGTCACTCGGACGCGAGTACGGCGTCGAGGCCAAGCGGGCCGGTCTGTCGCTGGGCGAGGCGACGCAGGCCTTCCTCTACTTCCGCGCGCGGTTCATGGCGGAGATCGCGCACGTCGCGCGTCGCCGCTCGCTCGAGTCGGCGCAAGCCGCGTTCCTCTTCGAGGAGGCCGACCGGGCCCTCGACCGCATCATCCTCGCGATGATCGCCGGACATCAGGATCAGTCAGCACCGACCGCGCCGGCTGGCTAGCATCGCGGACATGCCCGACATCGCCGCTCTGCGGAAGCGCGCGCTTCACGCCATCGACGAGCGGCGCGACTCTCTCTTCGAGCTCTCACGTGCGATCCATGCGAATCCCGAGACCGCATACGAGGAGCGTCAGGCCGCCGCTCGTCTCGCCGACTTCCTGGAGAAGAACGGCTTCAAGGTCCAGCGCGGCTATCGGGGCATCGAGACCTCGTACCGGGGCGACGCGTCCGGGAAGAGCGGCGGCCCCCGTGTCGCGATCCTCGCGGAGTACGACGCGCTGGCCGAACTCGGACACGGCTGCGGACACAACCTCATCGCGATGATCGGCACCGCGGCGGCGGTCGCGGTCCGCCAGGTCATCGCGGACGTCGAGGGGTCGGTCGCGGCGATCGGAACCCCCGCGGAGGAAGGCGGCGGCGGAAAGGTCGCGTTGCTGCGGGCGAGCGCCTTCGACGACGTCGACGCCGCGATGATGATCCACCCCACCACCGGCCGGAGCCTCGCTGGTCGTCACTCGCTCGCCTCGAATCGCGTGCTCGTCGAGTACTTCGGCAAGGCCGCGCACGCCGCGTCACAACCGGACCAGGGGATCAACGCGCTCGATGGTCTGATCCAGCTCTTCAACAGCGTGAACGCGATGCGGCAGCAGCTACGTCCCGACGCGCGCATCCACGGGATCATCACGAACGGCGGGAGCGCCGCCAACGTGATCCCCGATCACACCGCGGGCCGCTTCAGCGTCCGCGCGCTCGACCGCCGCTACCAACAAGATGTGCTGCGGCGCTTCATCGCCTGCGCGGAGGGCGCCGCGACCGCGACCGGAACGACGGTCAAGGTGACGGTCCATGAGAACGCCGGATACGAGAACATGGTGTTCTCGACACCCATGGCCGAACGCTGGACGCGGCACATGAAAGATCTCGGGATGCAGGTGTTCGAAGCGCGGGACGACGAGCGCGTCGGCTCCACCGACATGGGCAACGTGATGCAGGTCCTTCCGGCGATCCATCCGTACATCGCGATCGCGTCCGAGCCCGTTCCCGGCCATTCGATCGCGTTCCGCGATCTCGCGGTCACGCCGGGCGCGCTCGATAACGCGCTCGTCGCCGCGAAAGCGCTCGCGCTCACCGCGCTCGACGTGCTCACCGATGCGAGCGTGCTGCAGCGAGCGCGCGCCGAGTTCGAGGAGCGTCGCAAGACGGGCGTCGTGAAGGGGCGCGCGTCCTAGGCCTCAGCAAGGAGGCCACCACCCTCACCACTGCCCAGATCTTCTGGGGCATTGGCTTCGGGCTCCTCGGCACGCTCTTCCCGCTCTACCTCCGCGACCTCGGCGCGACACCGACCGACATCGGGCTCGTGTTCGGCGTCGGCAACGTCGTCGCCGCGGCGAGCTTCATCCCGATCGGTCTGGCGGCCGACCGCCTCGGACGCCGGCCGCTCCTCATCGGCGTATGGCTGACGTCGACGGTCGGCGCCGCGGCTTTCATTCCCCTCAGCGAGTGGCACGGCGCGTTCGTCGGGTCGACGCTCTATTGGGTCGGGAGCGCGGCGCTGCCGCTCATGAGCGCTCATCTCGCCGCGCTCACGCCACGCGCACGTCTTTCGGGCGAGCTCGGCATGGTGTACGGCGCGTTCTTCTTCGGGACGATCCTCGCGTCGCCATTCGCGGGAGCCATCGGTGCAGCGGTCGGGCTGGGGCCGCCGCTCCCGCGGTCGTTCAGGACGCTTCTGGCGATCACGCCGCTTGCGGCGGTCATCACGACCGTCGTGAACCCGCTGTTCCCGGTCTACGTGCGGGACGTCGCCGCGATCCCGCTCGAGCGGGTCGGCGTATACGTCGGTCTCGTGGCGCTCGGCGCCGCGCTGTTCTCGGCCGTGGCGGGGCGCATCGCCGACCGCGTCGGACCGGTGCCCGCCGTCATCGGCGCTGGCGCGGTGCTCACTCTCGGCGCGGGTACGATCGCGCTCTCGGGTCGCTCGGAGCTGCCGCTCGCCGTGGGCTCGTTCCTGCTGGGCGCGCAGATCGCGCCGAACCCGGTCCTCGCCGGAGCGCTCGAGCGCGTCCTGCCGCCGGCGCGAACCGCGCTGGGCTACTCCGGCTTCCAGTTGGTGTTCGCGCTCGGATTCGGCACCGGCGGATTTCTCTCCGGCGTGCTGTACGACGCCGACGCGTTGCTCCCGCTCCTCGTACAGCTCGCGCTCGCGCTGCCGCTGACCGCGGTCGTCGCGGTGATCGTCTCGCGCATCCTGTCGACGCGTCGCGCCACCTAGAATCGGCAGCCCGATGCTCGTCGCGAAGGAAGCGCCCACGACCAACCGACATCTCCTGTCCTGGGTGGACGAGATGGCGCGCATGTGCAAGCCCGACCGCATCTATTGGTGCGACGGGTCGGATGAAGAGGCGCGGCTGCTCACCGAGGAGGCCGTGACCGACGGCGTGTTCATCCCGCTGGACCCGGCCAAACGTCCGGGCTCCTTTTACTCGCGCTCCAACCCGAACGACGTGGCGCGCACCGAGGAGCTCACATTCGTCTGCACGCCGACGAAGGCCGAGGCCGGACCGACGAACAACTGGATGGATCCCGAGGACGCGCGCCGCAAGCTCGCGGCGATCTACGACGGTGCGATGAAGGGCCGCACGATGTTCGTCATCCCCTACCTCATGGGGTCGCCGGACTCCCCCTTCGCGATGCTGGGTGTCGAGCTCACGGATTCCATCTACGTCGCGCTGAACATGCGGATCATGTCGAAGATCGGAACGGTCGCGCTCGACCGCCTCGGCGGCTCGAACGACTTCAACCGCGGACTCCATTCCGTCGCCGACTGCGATCCCGAGCGCCGATACGTGACGCACTTCCCGCAGGACAACACCATCTGGTCGGTCGGATCGGGCTACGGCGGCAACGCGCTGCTCGGCAAGAAGTGCCTCGCGCTCCGCATCGCGAGCTACCGCGCGAAGCACGAGGGTTGGCTCGCGGAGCACATGATGCTGCTCGAGGCCGAAAGTCCCGAAGGCGAGACGCACTTCATCGCCGGCGCGTTCCCAAGCGCCTCGGGTAAGACCAATCTCGCCATGCTCGTGCCGCCGCCGGAGTTCGCGGGGTGGAAGCTCCGGACGATCGGCGACGACATCGCGTGGATGCGCGTTGGTGACGACGGGCGTCTTTACGCGGTCAACCCCGAGTTCGGATTCTTCGGCGTCGCGCCGGGGACGAATTACCACACCAACCCGAACGCGATGCGCATGCTCGAGCACGACTGCATCTTCACCAACGTCGCGCTCACGTCGGATCAGGACGTCTGGTGGGAGGGCATGGACGCGCCGGCGACCGACCTGATCGATTGGCGCGGCAAGCCATGGAAGCGCGGCTCGAAGGAGCCGGCGGCCCACCCGAACAGCCGCTTCACCGCGCCGATGGAGAACCACCCCGCTCTCTCGCGGTACGCGAAGGACCCGCGCGGTGTCCCGATCACCGCGATCCTCTTCGGCGGCCGCCGCTCGACGACCGTCCCGC
>VBEZ01000041.1 GCA_005882255.1 Chloroflexota bacterium
CGTAGCGCAGACCCTCCACGACGTCGGCACGGATCGACGTGCGGGCCGCTTCGCGTGGTGCGTTGAACGGCCGCGCGATGAGCGACAGCGTGAACGCCGAGACGAGGAACGTCGCGGCATCGACGTAGAGCAGGTCTTCGAGCGGGATGAACGCCAGAAGGGCACCCGCGGCGAGCGGGCCGAGGACGGTCGCCGCGGAGAAGCTCGCCTGTATCTGCCCGTTCGCCACGACGAGCTTGTCGCGTTCGACGAGGCTGGGGATCGCGGCGAACTGTGCGGCCTGGAAGAAGATGCCGAGGGTCGATGCGGCGAAGATGGCGGCGTAGATCCACCAGACCGACAGCAGGCCGGCCACGGCCGCGAGCGGGACCGAGAC
>VBEZ01000042.1 GCA_005882255.1 Chloroflexota bacterium
CGCCGATGAGCAGACCGAAGAGAAGATGCGGCAGTCCGAACATCGCGAAGCCGAGGCCGAGCGAAACGGCCGAGCCCGTGAGCTTGAACAGCAGCAGCGGCAGCGCGAACTGCGTGATCGAGCTGCCGAAATTCGAGATGGTCTCGCCGGTCCAGAACTTCCAGAAGTCTGCGCGCATCGTGACGCAGCCTACCGGGAGTCGTGCGCATACTTCCGTCGTGCCCGATACGCTCGACCGCTATCTCGAGCAGCACGGCGACCGTTTCACCTCCGAGCTGCGCGAGCTCTGCGCCATCCCGTCGGAGGCGACCGACGCAGGCGCGCTCGACGCGGCCGCGCGCTGGTGCGGCGAGCGTTTGGTCTCCGCCGGCGCGGAGTCGCGCGAGCTCCGCGTGGATGGAGCGCCGGCGCTCGTCGTGGGCGAAGTGGGCGCGGGCAAGCGGACGCTCATCTGCGTGCAGCACTACGACGTCCAGCCCGCGGTGCCCCTCGATCTTTGGCGCAGCCCGCCCTACGACCCGGCGGTGCGCGACGGCGCGGTCTTCGCGCGCGGCGTCGACGACAACAAAGGCCACCTGCTCCTGCGCATCCAGGCCGTCGAGGCGTATCGCGCCATCCACGGCGACCTGCCGCTCCACGTGCGCTTCCTGATAGAAGGAGAGGAGGAGAGCGGCAGCACGAACCTCGCGCGCCTCCTCGCGCTCGACGCGACCCTCACCGACGGCGACGGCGCGTTGAAGGAGGGCGGCGCGATCGACGCCGCCGGACGTCCGCAGCTGCTCCTGGGCGGCAAGGGCATCTTCTACGTCGAGCTGCGCGTCCGATCGATGGCGCGCGATGCGCACTCGGGTGCCGCGACGCACCTGCCGAACGCGGCCTGGCGCCTCGTCACCGCCCTCGACACGCTCGTCGACCGCGGTGGCCGCATCCTCATCGACGGCTTCTACGACGACGTGCGCCCGCCGACGGAGGCCGAGCGCGCCCATCTCGCGTCGCTTCCGTTCGAGGCCGACGTCATCAAGCGTCTCTACGGGATCGACGCGTTCGCGTGGGGCCGCTCCGACGTCGAGGCGCGCCTCGCGTCCGTGTACGAGCCGACCTGCAACATCTGTGGCCTGATCTCGGGCTTCATCGAGGAGGGGACGAAAACGGTGATCCCGTCCGAGGCGTCGGTGAAGATCGACTTCCGTCTCGTGCCCGAGCAGGATCCGGCGCGGATCGGGACGCTGCTCCGCGCGCATCTCGACCGCCGCGGGTTCGGCGACGTGGAGCTGGTCGCCAAGGAGGGCACGCGGCCGTATCGCGGCCGCATCGACGATCCGCTCGTGCGCGCCGCGCAGGCGGTCGCGGAGGAGGAGATCGGGACGCCGGCCCTGCTGATCCCGTCCTCGGGTGGGACGTCGCCGATGTGGCAGGTCTGCGGAAAGCGATCTCTCGCGAACGTCACGCTCGGCATGGGCCATCCGGGTTCCGGCGCGCACGCGCCGAACGAGAACATCCTGCTCGCGAACTACTGGAAGGCGCTGCGCGCGACCGTCGCCCTGTTCCGCCGCTACGCCGATCAGGTCTGAGGATGGAAGGCACGATCGAGATCCGGGCCCTGCGCTGCCGCGGGCGCCAGGGGACGACGGCGGACGAGCGCGCGCGCGAGCAGGAGTACCTCGTCGACGTCGTGGTCCGCACAGACCTCGCCGACGCGGTGCGCAGCGACGATCTGGCGTCGGCGCTCGACATCAGCTCGCTCGCCAGGGTCGTACGCGATGCCGTGGCGGAGCGTCCGCGCGCGCTGGTGGAGCGCATCACCTTTGATGTCGCGCGCGGTGTCCTCGCGCGCTTCCCCGCGGTGAGCGAAGCGCGCGTGCGGGTGCTCAAGCCGCATCCGGACGGCCTCGGGGCGGACGCCGAGGCCGTGGAGCTCGTGCTGCGCCGGTGATCCGCGCGCTCGTCTTCGACTTCGACGGACTCATCCTCGAGACGGAGACTCCGGCGTACCAGACCTGGGCCGAGATTTATCGCGAGCACGGGCACGAGCTGCCACTCGACCGCTGGTTCGAATACATCGGACGTGAGGGTGGCTTCTTCGACGCCGCGGATCATCTCGCCGCGCTGGTCGGCGAGGGCTTCGATCGCGACGCGATGCAGGCGCGTCGGGACGCGCGCAAGACCGAGCTCGTCGCCGCGCTCGACGTGATGATCGGCGTGCGCGACTACATCGCCGACGCGAAGCGGCTGGGACTGCGCCTCGCGGTCGCGTCGAGCTCGTCGCGTGCCTGGGTGCTCGGCCATCTCGAGCGGCTCGGCATCGGCGCGGTGTGGGACGCGGTCCGCACGCGAGAGGATGTCGCACGGACGAAGCCCGCGCCCGACCTCTATCTGGCGGCGGTGGACGCGCTTGCAGTCGCGCCGCGCGAGGCGGTGGCGTTCGAGGATTCGATGAACGGGATCGCCGCGGCGAAGGCAGCCGGCCTACTCTGCGTCGCGGTCCCGAACGCCCTGACAGCCGCCATGGACCTCTCGCGGGCCGACCTCCGGCTGGGCTCGCTGGCTGAGACGCCGCTCGAGCGGCTGCTCGCCGTACTCTCTGCTCTATGACGACGGCGGTCGCGGCGAAGGACCAGGTCCGGACCGCGATGGACCCGCGCCGTTACCTCGGGGACGCCTGGCGACGCCCGATCTCGCGAGCGGTGGTGAAAGCGCTCCTGACCATCTGGGTGACGACGACACTCACCTTCGTCCTCATCCGTCTCATGCCGGGGAGCCCGGTCGAGCTCAAGATCGACGAGCTGATCCAGACGTCCAACGGATCGCTCAGCTACGAAGACGCGAAGGCGATCGCCTCGGGCCTCTTCGCGATCAACCTCAACGCGCCACTCCACGAGCAGTACCTCTCCTTCATCTGGAACCTTCTGCATCTCGATCTCGGCAACTCGTTCCTCTCGTCGGGAACGGGAGTGACATCGATCATCGTCGCGGTGCTGCCCTGGACGCTCTTCTCGGTCGGCACCGGACTGTTGCTGAGCTTCGGTGTCGGGATCGGTCTGGGCCTGCTCGCGGCGTACCGTCGGGACTCGCTCCTCGACCGCGTCGTGTCGACCGGCGGTTCGCTCATCAGCTCGATCCCGAACTACCTGCTCGCGTTGCTGATGATCCTGTTCCTGGGCGTTCAGTGGCACCTCGTCAACTTCACCTCGATGCGCGGCGCGTATTCGTCCGGTATGCAGCCCGGTTTCACGCCCGCCTTCATCGGCGACATCTTCTACCACGCGTCGCTGCCCATCACGATCTACTTCCTCTCACAGATCGGGCACTGGATCCTCTCGATGCGCAGCGCCACGCTCTCCGCACTTGAAGAGGACTACGTGACGGCCGCGCGAGCGCGCGGCCTCTCCGACGGCCGGATCCGCACCGCGTACGTCGGGCGCAACGCGGTGCTGCCTCTCGTCACGCAGCTCGCGATCAGCGTGGGTTTCATCGTCGGCGGCGCCGCCGTCATCGAGCAGATCTTCGCCTACCAGGGCGTTGGCCTTCGCCTGCTCGCGGCCGTGACGCAGCGCGACTATCCGGTCATCCAGGGGATCGTGATACTGACGACAGTCACGGTCGTCGTTGCGAACCTCGCGGCGGATCTCCTCTACTCGAAGCTTGATCCCCGCATCGGTCGTGCGGGCGGCGCTACCGGATGACGACCGCGATCCTCGCGCGGCCGACCCTGGGACAGCGCCTCGCTGGCCCGTGGCATGCGAGTGTCGAGTTCCTCCGCTTGCTCTCGCGGCGACCGGTGGGTCTTGCCGGCTTCATCGGGATCGTGTTCTTCCTGCTGCTCGCGTTCGTCGCGCCACTGTTCGTGCCGTTCCAGAACGACCCGAGCCTCGTGGACATCTACCAGACCCCCTCGGCCGCGCATCCGCTCGGCACGGACTTCCAGGGCAAGGACGTCCTCAACCAGATCGTGTTCGGCGGCCGCGACATCCTCACGGTCGCGATCCTCGCCGCGCTGGTCTCGACGGTCATTGCGATCACCTTCGGATCGATCGCGGCGATCATCGGCGGGAGGATCGACACGACGATCCTCGCGATCACCGACGTGGTGCTGACGCTGCCGAAGCTGGTCCTGCTGATCGCGGTCGCGGCGATCCTGCGACCGACCAGCTTCGTCTTCCTCGCGGTGATCCTGGGCCTGATCCAGTGGTCGAGCCTGCTCCGTCAGATCCGCGCTCAGGTCCTATCGCTGAAGGAGCGCGACTATGTCGAGGCTGCGCGCTCGCTGGACCTCGGGCTCATCCACATCGTCTTCCGCGAGATCCTGCCGACGATGCGCAGCTACATCGCCATCCACTTCATCTTCGCGACGACCGATGCGATGTATGCCCAGGTCTTCATCGTCTTCCTCGGCCTCGTGCCGGTCTCAGGATCGAACTGGGGCATCATGCTGTACTTCGCTCAGGGCCAGGGCGCGCTCTTCTTCCGCGACAGCATCTGGTACATCCTCAGTCCGATCCTCGCGATCACGCTGGTGCAGCTGTCGCTCGTGTCGTTCGCGTCGGCGCTCGAGGACATCTTCAACCCGCGGCTTCGCGGCTCGGCCTAACGCTCGTGCCGGTCCTCTCGGTCCGCGATCTTTCCATCGACTACACCACGCGCAAGGGGCCGGTGCACGCGGTGCGGGACGTCTCGTTCGAGCTCGAGCAGAGCGAGACGCTCGCGATCATCGGCGAGAGCGGCTCGGGGAAGACCACGCTCGCGGTCGGTCTCATCCGCCTCTCACCACGTGGCACCAAGGTGACGAGCGGGGAGATCCTCTACACGAAGAAGGGTCTGACCACCGACGTCCGAACGCTGGACGACGATGACCTTCGCGAGTATCGCTGGGCCGAGGCCGCGATGGTCTTCCAGGCGGCCCTCAACTCTTTCAATCCCGTGATCTCGATCTGGGAGCAGTTCAACGACACCGCGCGCGCGCATGGGATGAAAGACAGTCGCCGCGTGCGCGACCGCGCGGACGAGCTCCTCGACCTGGTGCACCTCGACGCGAAGCGCGTGCTTCCGGCGTTCCCCCACGAGCTGTCGGGCGGCATGAAGCAGCGCGTCCTCATCGCGCTCGCGCTGATGCTGGAGCCGCAGCTGGTGATCCTCGACGAGCCCACGACCGCGCTGGACATCCTCACGCAACGCTCGATCATCGATCTGCTGAAGCAGCTACGCGAGCGGCTCGGCTTCTCGATGATCTTCATCTCACACGACCTCTCGATCGCGGCGGAGCTGGCCGATCGCATGATCACGATGTACGCGGGACGGGTCGTCGAAGAGGCGAACGTCGACGACATGTTCTACCGGCCGCGTCATCCGTACTCGGTCGGTCTCCTGCGTGCGGTGCCGCGCGTCTCGGGCGCGCTGGGCAGCGTCGCGTCCATTCCCGGCTCGCCGCCGGACCTCATGCGTCTCCCGAAGGGCTGCTCGTACGCCCCGCGGTGCCCCTATGCGATCGACGAATGTCGTGCGGCCGACCCGCCGCTCATTCCGGTCGACACCCCGCGGCATCAGGCCGCCTGCATCCGCTGGAAGCACGTCGCCGAGGTGCTCGGCTCGAACGCCGAAGTCCCCGTCGCGGAGAAGCTGGCGTGACCGCACTGATCGAGCTCGACCACGTCAGCCGAGCGTTCGCGACGCCGGCCGGCGCCATCACGGCCGTCGACGCGGTATCGCTCGCGCTCGGCCGGGGCGAGGCGATGTGTCTGGTCGGTGAGAGCGGCTGCGGGAAGACGACGACCGGACGACTCCTGACCGGTCTCCTCCGCCCGACGGGCGGCCGGCTCCTGTACGAAGGCAAGGACGTCTGGCTCACGAAGGGCGCCGATCTCGCGCGTTTCCGTCGCGCGGTCCAGCTCGTACATCAGGATCCCTACGCATCGCTGAACCCGACGCGCACGGTGTTCCAAACGCTGTCGGCGCCGCTGTACCGGCACAAGAAGGCGAACTCGTCACGACAGGCGCTTGCGGCGGTGACCGAGCTGCTCAAACGGGTCGACCTCACGCCACCGGAGAACTTCGTCACGAAGTATCCGCATCAGCTGTCGGGCGGCCAGCGCCAGCGCGTCGCGATCGCGCGGGCGCTCACGGTCGACCCCAAGGTCATAGTGGCGGACGAGGCGGTCTCGATGGTCGATGTCTCGATCCGCATCAGTCTGCTGAACCTGCTGCTCGCGCTCGCGAAGGAGTTCGGCGTCACCATCGTCCTCATCACGCACGACCTCGCGGTGGCGCGCTACTTCGCGCGGCGCGGTCGTATCGGAGTGATGTATCTGGGACGCATGGTCGAGCTCGCGGACACCGAGGCGCTCGTGACCGATCCTGCGCATCCGTATTCGGCGGCGCTCATCGCGGCGATCCCGGAGGCGGATCCGGACATCACGCGCTCTAAGACACGCGTCGAGCTGCGCAGTGCCGAGATCCCGAGCCTCCTCTCGCTCCCGCCTGGGTGCACGTTCCACCCGCGCTGCCCGCTGTCGGAGGCGGGCCTCTGCGACGTGAAGATCCCGGAGCTGCTTGCGATACCGGGCGCGCGTGAGGTCGCCTGCCACGTCGCGGTCCGCGAACGGACCGGCGCGCGCGCCGCGGTGACCGCGTAGATGGATCCGGCCCTCCTCCAGGCCGCGTTCCGGCTCGGATTCGTGATCCTCGCGCTCTCGCTGCTGGTACTTCCCTTCGAAGACCGCACATCGGCCGAGTTCGTCGCCACTGTGCTCTCGGCTGTGATCGGCTTCGTGTTCGTCGGGATCGTTACCGTGCTTGCGCGATCGTCGCTGCCGCCGCCGCCACGCTCGAAGACGCGTACCTTAGTCGACAAAGGCACCGCCAAGGGCTACAACGAGACAGATTCGCACTCGGGAGGGAAGTAAATGGCCGATAAGACCTTGAGCTATTCACCGACACGGCGGCGCTTGCTCCGTGACGCGACTTTCACCAGCCTCGGACTCATCGCGGCGGCATGCGCGCCCAGCACGAGCGGCACGACGACGTCGACAACGACGACCGGTGGCGGCACCACGTCCACGAAGGGCGGCGAGTTCCACGGCGGCTGGCCGTACGTGCTCCAGCCGCAGGGCCACTGGAACTTCTACGCGACCAACGCGATCCTCGGCGGCAGCATCTACACCGACCTCTTCATCCCGTCGCTCGCCGTCTACAACTGGGCGAGCGGAAAGTACGACTTCTGGGCCGGGGAGTCGGCGACGCAGAACGGCGACAACTACGACGTAAAGCTCCGGTCGGGGATCAAATGGGACGATGGCAAGGCCTTCACCGCGAAGGACGTCGTAACGACGTACTGGGTCGGCCGCCTTGCGAGCTATGGCATCTGGAACTTCATCGACAAGGTCGATGCGGTCGACGACCTCACCGTCCGCTTCCACTACACGAAGCCAACGAGCCTCGGCGAGCGCCTCATCCTGCGCAACGGCATCAAGCCTGATTCCATCTTCGGCCCGCTCGCGAAGAAGGCCCAGGACTTCTACACCGGTGGCGGCACGAACTCGACCGATGCCGGCAAGGCGCTCATCAAGGAGATGAACGACTTCCGTCCCGACAAGCCGTACTCGATGGGTCCCTACAAGATCGACACGGCCAGCGTGACGGCGGCGCAGCTCACGATGGTGCGCAACACCGGCGGACTGTTCGCCGACAAGGTGAACTTCGACAAGATCGTCGTCTACCAGGGAGAGACCGCGGAGATCACGCCGCTCGTCCTGAACGGCGACGTCGACTACGCGACGCACGGCTTCCCGCTGGCGACCGACAAGGCGTTCCAGGACAAGGGCTATCGCATCATCCGCGGTCCGATCTTCACCGGTCCGGCGCTGTACTTCAGCTGGGACAACGCTCCCGAGCTGCAGGACAAGCGGCTGCGGCAGGCGATCGCGATGGCCTTCAACCGTGAAGAGGCCGGAAAGATCTTCTACGGAACCTCGGCCCGCGCGCCGAAGTACATGGCCGGCTTCCCGGACAGCCTGGTGCCCAACTGGATCAACTCCGGCGACGTGTCCAAGCTCAACGCGTACGCCTTCGATGCGGCCAAGGCCGACCAGCTCATGAAGGACGCGGGCTACGCCAAGGGCAGCGACGGCATCTACGCCAAGGGCGGCAAGCCGCTGTCGTTCGAGCTGTATTTCCCGAGCGACTTCCAGGACTGGGCCGCCGCGGCCACCTACGCGTCGGACGCGCTCAACAAGTTCGGCATCAAGATCACGCCGCGCGGCGCGATCCGCTCGACGCAGCTGCCGGATATGAACAACGACAAGTTCCAGATCGGACTGAACCCCTGGGGCATCGGGAACCCGCACCCGCAGGCCTCGCTGGTGCGGCCGTTCCGCGAGTTCAACAAGGATGCGACGGGCGGCGGCATGAAGTACCCGCTCACGCAGACCTACTCGGGCGGGTCGATCAACTTCGACACGGTCCTGGACGACGCCATCACCGGCTACGACACCTCCAAGCAGAAGGACCCGATCACGAAGATCGCCCTCGCCTTCAACGAGCTGCTTCCGATCATCCCGATCTACGAACGGCTCAACAACAACCCGATCAACGACAAGGCGCGCGTCACGGGTTGGAAGCCGGACAACGACCCCATCTACACGCAGGGCGGCGGTGACAACTTCACGATCGTCATGCTGATGGACGGGACGCTGCACAAGATCTAGCCCGAGCCGACATGTCTGGGAGAGGGCGCTCCGAAAGGAGCGCCCTTTTCTATACGCTCGCGGGCGTGGCACTACGCGTGGGCATACTCGGCGCGGGATTCGCGGGCGCGATGCACGCGCGCAGCGCGCTCGGACTCGATGACGTACGGGTCGTGGCCGTCGCCGCCGTCCCGCTCGATCAGGCCGCCGCCCTCGCGAAGGAATGTGGCGCTCGCGTCGCGACGGCCGAGCAGATCTGCACCGCAGACGACGTCGACCTCGTCGTCGTCGCGACGCCGACGCACCTCCATGCCGAGTACGCGACGATGGCCGCGCGCGCGGGCAAGCATGTGTTCTGCGAAAAACCGATCGCGCGCACGCGCGAGCAGGCGGAGGAGATGGTGCGCGCGTGCGACGCCGCCGGCGTCACCCTCGCGGTCGGCCACGTCGTGCGCTACTTCCCGGAGTACCAGCGCGCGAAGCAGCTGCTCGATGACGGAACGCTCGGCCGTCCCGCGATCGCGACGCTGGTGCGCGGAAACTTCTCGGTCGGCTCGGCCCGCGAGTGGTATCTCGACGACGCGAAGAGCGGCGGCGTCGTCCTCGACCTGATGCTCCACGACCTCGACACCGTTCGCTGGTGGTTCGGCGAGCCGTCGCGCGTGTACGCGCGGCGCTTCACGGGGGGAGGCGGCCTTGAGTACGCGCTCGCGACGATCCGTTACGACGACCGTCCCATCGTGCAGGTCGAAGCGAGCTGGGCCGAGCACGCCGGCTTCCGCACCGGCTTCGAGCTGCGCGGCGATCGCGGCATGCTGGTCCACGACAGCCGCGATGCGTCCCCGCTCACGGTGCAATCGCCGGCCGGTCCCGCCGGCCCGGCGATGATGGCCACGCCGACCCTCGCCGAATCGCCGTACCGGCGACAGCTGCGCGATCTCTTCGCGCGGATACGGCGTGGCGAGCGTCCCCGCGTGGATGGGCACGAAGGCCTTCGCTCGCTGGCGCTCGGCCTCGCGGTCATCGAGTCCGCCGACAGGGGCTCGGTCATCGCGTGGAAGGCGCCGGCGTGAGCCGCCGGCTTCGCGTTGGACTCGTCTCGTTCGCGCACGTGCACGCGCCCGCACTCGCGAGCACGCTGCGCGGGCTCGAGCACGTCGAGTTCACCGGGATCCACGACGACGATCCCGCGCGCGGACGCGTCGCGGCGAAGGAGCACGCAGCCAGGTGGCACGAGACGCTGGACGGCCTCCTGGCCGCGAGCGAAGCCGTCGTCATCGCATCGACGAACTTCGACCGCCGTCGCTACACCGAGGCCGCCGCGGCGAAGGGCGTGCACGTGCTGAGCGAGAAGCCGCTCGCGACCACGGTGGTGGACGGGCGCGCGATGATCGACGCGTGCCGGCGCGCCGGCGTTCAGCTCGGCGTCGCGTTCCCGGTGCGCAGCAGTCCGGCGGTGATCGCGCTGAGAGAAGCGATCGCGGGCGGCGTGCTCGGCCGGATCCGCGCGGTGCGGGCGACGAATCCGGGCCAGTACCCCGGGTCGTGGTTCGGCGACAAGCGCCTCGCGGGCGGCGGCGCGGTGATGGATCACACCGTCCACGCCGCCGACGTGATCCGCTGGCTGGTGAGCGACGAGTTCGTGCGCGTGCAGGCCGAGCTCGGCGCGTTCATCTACGGCCTCGAGGTGGAGGACTGCGGCATCCTGAGCTGCGACCTGGCCGGCGGAGCGTTCGCTTCGATCGACTGCAGCTGGTCGCGACCGCAGACGTTCCCGACCTGGGGCGGCGTGACGCTCCACGTGGTCGGTGACAAGGGAACGGTCGACGTCGACGTCTTCCGGCAAGCTCTCACCCACTACGACGACACCACCGGTCGCGCGCGGCTGGTCGGGTGGGGCGACGACCTGACCGTGCGGATGATCGGAGAGTTCGTGGACGCGATCCTCGCGGGCAGTCCCGTCCCGATCGACGGCGAGGAGGGGCTTCGCGCGCTCGAGGTCGCGATCGCGGCCTATCGATCGGCGGACACGAAACGACCGGTCGCGATCACCGACCTCCGAGTGTGACGGGAGACCGGCGCGCGCTCGCCGACTACGGCCGGATCGCGGTCGTGCTCGGCGCGGGGCTCGAGGACGACGGACGTCCGACCGAGACGACCCTTGCCCGCGCCGACGCGGCCGCGGCGCTCGCGCGAGAAGACGACATCGCCTTCATCGTGTCCGGTAGCCACGGCGACGAGCCGACGCCGGAGCACAGTGAGGCGTACTTCATGGCGGAGCGCCTGGCCGCGAACGGCGTCGCTCGCTCTCGCATCTTCCTCGAAGACGAGTCTCGCGACACCGTCGCGAACGCGGCGCTCGTGGCCGAACGCTATCTCGCGGAGGTCGCGCCGCGGCCGCTGGTCATCGTCACGTCGCCGTTCCACATGGCTCGGGCGCTCGCGATCTTCGCGATGGTGCTCGGGCCTTCCTGGCCGCTCGAGGGCCATCTCGCTTCACGCACCGGACAAGACGAAGCGCGCGAGCCGACCGAGACGCTCTATCTCGGCCACGCTCGCGCGCTTCTGGAAGGGACCACGCCCGGCGACTTCGCCCGTATCGCCGCGCGCGTCCGGGGCCGCGGCGACTGGCCGCCGCCGCGCCGGCGCTAAGCCGCGATGCCCATCGCCTTCGCGCTGGCGGCGTCGAGCGCCTCGAGGCCGACGTCCACCTTGACCTTGTCGCCGACGAGCACGCCGTTCTGGACGGGCTGGTTCCAGACCAGGCCGAAGTCCTTCCGGTCGATCGTGATCGCCGCGGACGCGCCGAGGTGCTGGCCGCCCTTTCCGTCCACGCCGATGCCCTCCAGCTCGACGTCGAAGGTGACCGGACGCGTGACGTCGCGGATCGTGAGGTCGCCGCTCACGGCGTACTTGTTCTCGCCCTTCGGGAAGACCGCCGAGCTCTTGAAGACGATCTCCGGGTAGTTCTCGGTGTCGAAGAAGTCCGCCGAACGAAGATGTCCGTCGCGGCGCGCGTCGCCGGTGTCGATCGCCCTCACGTCGGCGCCGATCTCGAAGCTGGCGCGCTGCGGGTTCTCGGGGTCGATGTCGATCTCGCCGCGCAGCTTGCCAAGCCGCCCGCGGACCGTGCTGACCATCATGTGCTTCACGGAGAAGGTCGCCTGTGTGTGATAGGGGTCGATGTACCAGACCATGTTGTGTGCCTCTTCTCAGCGCTCCTTGGCGCCGTTAGTTGATGATACAATCAACTCGTTGACCACACAACCTATTCCCGGTACCCGCAAGAAGCGGAAGCTGGCGCCGGCAGAGCTCCGCGCCTGGATCGCATTCATGCGGGCCGGGCTGAGGATGACGCGCGCGATGGACCGCGATGCCGAGGCGACCGGCCGTTTGCTCTTTTCCGAGCATCACATTCTCGCGACGTTGAACGAAGGGCCGCCGGAGGGGATCCGGCCGACGGAGCTCGCGGAGCAGGCCGGGCTGACGAAGAGTGGTCTCACCAGGGCGCTCGATCGGCTTGAGACGCAGCACCTGATCGAGCGGCGCGTTTGTCCGTCCGACGCGCGGGGGCAGCTCATCGTCATGACCGCGCAGGGGCAGCGCGTCCTCAAACGGTCCGCGCCGGCGCACTTCCGCTCGATCGCTCGTAACTTCGCCGACCACCTGACAGACCGCGAGGTCGAGGTGATCACGACCGCGATGGAGCGCGTCGCCGAGGCCACCGCCAGCCGCTGAGCAATGCCCGCTCGGCGCGCAAGGCCGCGCCGATGTCGCTCCTGACGAATGGTGGGGAGGGACTGATGGACGCGATCGTCCTCGCGGTTTCCCAGGAGAACGCCGACGCGCTCCTCGACGGCAAACGCAGCACGGATCACCGCGCGTTGCCGCCGACGCGACTGCCGGCCCGCGCGTACCTCGCGGTGGTCGGCACCGGAACGGTCGTCGGCGAGTGCGTCCTCGGCGAGCGCGCGGGCCGGACTGCGAAGGGCTGGACCTTGCCGGTGACCAAGCCACGCCGCTACCGCAAACCGCGCCCGCTCGCGGACTTCGGCCTCGCGAAGACGCCGCGGAGTTTCAGATACGTGGAGAAATAAGACCGCGCGGCGCGGCTAGTTCGCGGGGCGCCAGGCGAAGGTCACGTGCGTGATGAGCTGGCCGTCGGTCTCGAAGGTCCAGGTGGTGTAGTTCGCGAAGTGGCCCGGCGCGCGCGTCAAGCCGCGCAGGATCACCGTCGTTCCGTCGATCTGGTGCTCGCGGACGCGCCGGATGAACGCCGGAGCGATGCGCACGAGGCGGCGTGCACCGTCGCGACCCTCCAGCTGGGGATCGCCGCCGGGCAGCTCGATCTGGACGTTTTCAGCGCAGACGGCCGCGGCACGCTCGGGGTCTCGCGCCTCGAGCGCGTCCATGAAGGTCTTGGCGGCTTCCAACGGTTCGGGCATAGGGAGGATTATTCAGGACGTGCGGCAACTGCGCGGGCTTCTGCCGTATGCCCTGGTCGCCCTGCTGGTCGTTGTCGCGTCGGTCGTCGCGATCGTCCTCTCGACCACCGGGACGCCTGGCGGCCCCAACGCCGCCGCCACGGCCTCTCCGTCCGCCGCTGCGAGCCCTTCGCGACAGGCCGTCACGGACCTTTCGGCGAACGGCCGGCTCGCGTACTGGCGCGCGGAGCCCAACGGCGACCATCTGCTGTGGGTCGCGAACGCGGACAACTCGCGTCGACGTTCGGTGGCGAAGACCGACAACCCGAACGCGATCACGAAGACCAGGTGGTCGGTCGACGGCAACGCTGTCGCATATGTCGAGGGCGGCATCCGCCTCGTGGTCGTGCGCATCGACGGCGCGACGACGTCCTACACGCTCGCGCCCGAGCTGCGCGCCGACAGCTACCGCATCGTCGATCACCGGTTCTCACCGAGCGGCGCGCGCATCGCGGCCACCGTGCAGCGCCAGACCGGCAGCCAGAGCGACGTCTATGTCGGAGCGGCGAACGGCACCTGGACCCGCATCACCACCGTCGAGGACGCGATCGCGGCCGACTGGCTCGATGAGGACGAGCTGCTCGTGCAGACGACCGGTGGCGTGGTATCGGCGGTGCGCGCGACCGGGACGAATCAGTTCCGCCCGCTCACCGGTCTGCAGGCGTCGTCGCCGGTCATCGGGAGCGACGGCCGGGTCCACTTCCTCGCCGGACGCGTGACGCAGTTCGCGGGCGCGACCGAGACGTTCGTGTTCGCGGCCGCCGCGAACGTGTGGAGCATGACCGCTGACGGCACCGACGTGCGACGCGAGGTCACTCCACCCGATCAGGACAGCCTGCGTCTCGACGGCACCTGGCCGGGCGGCTACCTCTACCACCGCGGCACGGCTCCGGCGCAGCTCGTGATCGGCTCCATCCCGATCCTGCTGCCGTCGAATGCCGGGCTGATCGAGCGCATCGCGGTCGCCCCAGACAAGCGCTATGCGATCGGCTTTGCCGGCACGACCATCGTCCGCGTCGACATCACGCCCGCCGGCCTTGCGCCGAGCGCGGTCCTTCTTCTCGGCTCGATCGATGGCGGCGACATCTGGTTCCCGCGCGTGGCGCCGCTCGCGAGGGCCGCGCCGACCCCGCGGGCCGACGCGCCGGCGGTGCGCTACGCCTTCGCGCTCGGCGGCAACATCTGGACGATGGGCGCGGACGGCGTGGCCTCGGTGCTGCGGACCGGCGCGAGCAACGCGCAGACGCAGCGCCGCTTCATCATTCCACTGCCGCCGGTCACAATCGATCGCGGCGGGAAGGTCACGCGGCTCAGCGCCCTGTCGTCCGTATTGCCCGCGGTCGCGTGGTCGCCGGACGGCTCGCTTGTTGCCGCGGTCGCGCTGCCCGCATCGCCGCAGGATCCCTCGATCCTTCTCAGTGAGCTGAACGTGCGCGTCGTGAGCCTCGATGGCGTCCTCGGTCAGTCCATCCCCGGGCGTGAGGTCACGTGGACGAAGCCGGGGATGTTCGTGCTGAGCAACGGGACGATCCGCGCGAATGACCGCGCGCGTGACGAGCAGGCCATCGAGCTGTGGGCGGGCACGCAGAAGCGCACCGTGACCACGGTGGCGCGCATCATCGGCGACGCGCGCGCGCAGGCGCCGTCGGTGACGAAGGGCATCACGTCGGTGAGCAACATCACCGCGTCGGCGGACGGCGCGTTCGTCGCGGCACGCGTCGCGTTCCTTGGCACGACGGCGACGCCGTTCCTGGTCCTCCTGCGGGCGTCCGATGGCGCCGCGACGCAGTACGTCCTCGGCGACCGCATCGCCGACGAGGCGTGGTCGCCCGCGCGTCCGCTCATCGGTTACACGAACACGCTGGGCGGTCAGGGGATCCTGGGCACGCCCCAGGAATCGAAGCCGGTCGCGACCGTCCGCGATCCGGCGAGCGGCGGCGTCATCGCCGAGGTCGACGGTCGCTTCGCGGGCTGGTCACCTGACGGCGCGTGGTTCTACGTCGCGACGACCGGCGGGCTGTACGCGCGTCAGCTCGCCGGGGGCACCCTCGTGCGCGTCAGCGGCATCGGCGTGCCGGTGAGCATCACGAAGCCGTAGCGGAAGGTGTCGCCGGCGCTGTGCTCAGTGCGGCGCACGAGGTGACGGTCGATGCGAGGAGATACGACAGCGCCAGGCGCAGGGTGGTCACGCGAACACCGGCGCAGTCTCGCGAAAGCGGCGGATCAACGCGATGTGATCATCCACCGTCGCGCACCCCGCGCCCATCGTGCTGAACTCGAGATGCGTCATTCCCATGTCCGCGAAACCCTGCGCGATGCGCGCCCAATCGTCTGGCGTGCGCTTCGCGGCGGCCACGCGGCCCTCGATCGGGAACGTCGCGGCGTCGCGGCTCGCCTCGCGCAGATGGGAACGGAATTCTGCGAGGCGCGCGCGACCCGCATCGTCGGGCTGCAGGTGCGTGAACCATCCGTCCGCGATCCGGGCGATGCGGCGGACGGCCGCGTCGGCGTTGCCGCCCATCCAGATCGGGATCGGCCGCTGCACCGGTAGCGGATTGAGGCCGGCGCGGTCGATGCGGTGCCAGCGTCCTTTGTAGTCGACGACCTCCTTCGTGAAGAGGAGCCGCAGCACCTCGATCTGCTCCTCGATCCGACGAGCCCGGTCACGGAACTTCTCGCCCAGCGCCTCGTACTCGACCTCGTTCCAGCCAAGGCCGACGCCGAGGCGCGTCCGGCCCTTCGTAAGGACATCGACTTCCGCGGCCTGCTTCGCGACGAGCACGGCCTGGCGCTGCGGCAGGATGACGACGGCGGGCGCGAGCTCGAGGCGGGTCGTGCACGCGGCGAGGAAGCCGAACAGGACGAACACCTCGTGGAACATCGATGTCGCGTTGTACGCGCCGCGCCAGGCGGGTCGGGTGGAGATGTCCGCGCCGAGGACGTGGTCGAACGCGACCAGATGCGCGTAGCCGAGATCCTCCACCGCCTGGGCGTAGGCCTTCACCTTCGCGGGATCGGTGCCGATCTCGAGCTGCGGGAAGACGACGCCGACGCGCACGTGCGTGAGTATCGCCGTCCTCTCGTATCGTCGAAGCGTGGATGTGCAGCTCGACCGTCACACCGGAGGCCCGCCGGATGCGAGGGAGCTGGAGCAGCAGCTACGCGCCGAGGCGCGCGACGTATACGGATGGTCCAACGGTCCGGGCGACCGCTACGAGCAGCACGCCCACGGCTATCACAAGCTGCTCTACTGCACGCGCGGCTCGATCGACTTCGTCCTCGGAGACGGACGCACCCTCACGCTGCGGCCGGGCGATCGCATGCTGCTGCCCGCGGGCACGCGACACGCGGCACTCGTCGGCCTCGAAGGATGCGCCTGCATCGAGGGCAAGGTCTAAACTCGCCTCATGCGCCCGCTCGCGCGCCGGATGGGGCGGCTCGGCACCGAGACAGCATTCGAGGTCCTCGCGCGTGCGCGCGCTCTCGAAGCGAAGGGCCGCAACATCGTTCACCTCGAGATCGGCGAACCTGATTTCGACTCGCCGCGGTCCGTCGTCGCGGCGGGCGTCGCTTCGATCGAGCGCGGCGAGACGCATTACACCCCGTCCGCCGGCATCCCCGAGCTACGCGAGGCCGTCGCCGGCTATCTCAACCGTGCGCGCGGACTTCACGTCGAGCCGGCACAGGTCATCGTGACCCCCGGCGCGAAGCCGATCATGTTCTACGCGATCCTCGCGCTGCTCGAGTCGGGCGACGAGGCGATCTATCCCGATCCCGGCTTTCCGATCTACGCGTCGATGATCTCGTTCGCCGGGGCGACCGGCGTCCCTCTCGCACTGCGCGAGGAGAACGACTACGTCCCCGACCTGGGTGAGCTGCGCAGGCTCGTCACACCGCGCACGAAGCTGCTCATCCTCAACAGCCCGCACAACCCGACCGGCGGAGTCCTGTCGCCGGAAGCCATACGCGAGATCGCGAAGATCGCGCGCGAGCACGACCTGTGGGTGCTGTCAGACGAGATCTACGCCGAGATCATCTACGAGGGCAAGCATCACTCGATCATGGCCGAAGAGGGAATGGCCGAGCGGACCATCCTCCTCGACGGATTCAGCAAGACCTTCGCGATGACCGGGTGGCGACTCGGCTATGGCGCGTTCCCCAAGCCGCTCGTTGACCCGGTCGCCAAGCTCGTGACGAACTCGGTGTCGTGCACGGCGACGTTCACGCAGCGCGCCGGCGTCGTCGCGATCTCACAGCGCCCCGCGGAGGTCGACGTGATGCTCGCCGAATTCCGCCGGCGTCGCGATGCGATCGTCGCCGGACTCAACCGCATCGAGGGCGTCACCTGCCGGCTGCCACACGGCGCGTTCTACGTGTTCCCGAACATCACCGGTCTCGGTCTCGGCGATGCCACGACGGTCGCGAACCGTGTGCTGAACGAGGCCGGCGTCGCCGCGCTTGCGGGCACCGCGTTCGGCCCCGTGGGCGAGGGGCACCTCCGGTTGTCCTACGCGAACTCGCTCGAGAATTTGAGCCTCGCGGTCGAGCGCATCCGAGACTGGGTTCGCTCGGGCAAGCCCGTCGCTGTGCCGACGCCGTGAGCCCTACCTACCGGTAGGTAGTTAGACCCCGATCCCATCGACGATCAGACCGACGATGTCGGTCGCGAGCTGCTGTGGCTCGCGGCCACCCGGTAGCGGATCACGCCCCGTCCAGGGGTCCAGGAGATTTAGCAGCGCCTGCGCGGCGAAGGCCGTGTCCATCTGACGCAGCTCTCCAGCACGGACACCGTCGTCGAGGATCTGCTGGAGCGGCGCGAAGAAGTGTCGGAAGAAGGCGCTGCGTGCCTGGCTGTTCTGGTCGACCGTCAGCGCCACGCCACCGTCCCGCAGCAGGCGCGGGGCGCTGCAGCGCGCGCCGATGAGGTACGCGAGGGATGCCACCAGACGATCGCGTGAGCGTCCGGTACGCCGCGCGGCGGCCTTGAGGGCTCCCCCGTGCTCTTCGAGGACGCTGCAGACCACCGCGGTGAACAGCGCGCTCTTATCGACGAAGTAGTAGTAGACGGTCGGCTTCGTGACCGAGGCCTCGCGCGCGATGTCATCGAGGGACGCGCCGCGGACGCCGCGCTCGCCCCACAGCCGGTCGGCCGCCTGGAGGACCCGCTCGCGCGTCGACGATCCCGCAGGACGGCGCTTTCGCTGCGGCACTCCGCGATTCTACCTACCGGTCAGTAAGCCGCGCCACAGCGGCGTTATGGCTCGTCTATTGCGATCACTCAACGATCCACGGCGGACGCCGGTCGCACGTTGGACGCCCGAGCACGGCGTCGATTGCTGTCGCACATCTGAGGCGCGCGCGTTACTCCTCCCCGCATTCGCCTTCATGACCGCGTTACCTGCGCCATCCACGGTGGAGCGCCGCCTGCGACTCCCGATCGGCGATGCACCCGGGGCAAGTCCGGGTCGCCACAAAAAGGGACCAGGAGGCGAGAGACAAGATGCGCAAGGCCAAGGGGCTACTCAGCATCGTTGCCGGGCTTGTCCTGATGTTCCAGGCAGGCACCTCGGTCGCATACGCGGACGACAGCAAGCACAAGGCGACCGCGAAGACCGATGACAAGGCACAAGTCTCGGCGAAGGCAGAGACGAAGTCCGGGGGGCAGGCGAAGGCGTCGGTAAGCGCCGGCGCGAGTGCCCAAACGGGGACCTCGACGCAGCAGAAGTCATCTCCATCGAGCGAGCAGAAGGCGTCCAACTCGTCGAGCGAGAAGGCGTCCAACTCGTCGAGCGAGAAGGCGTCCAACTCGTCGAGCGAGAAGGCGTCCAACTCGTCGAGCGAGAAGGCGTCCAACTCGTCGAGCGCGAAGGGGTCCACCTCGGAAAAGGCAAGCTCGGATCAGAAGTCCGAGGCAAAGACCGAGCAGCAGACAAGTGGGCAGGAGCACACGAGCAACAGCCCACCTGGCAACAACGGTGACATCAAAGTCCACATGATCACTACGGATCAGTCGGACCATCGGAACCAGCCGAAGCCGGGCTGCACCTTCTACATCGACGGCTTCAACTTCGACAGCCACTCGAGCGGACAGTGGCAGATCGACGGTCAGGGCCAGACGAGCGGAAGCTTCGGACACGGGACCTGGGGTCCTTCCGACTCCGGCGGCAACTGGCGCTCCGGCGACATGACCCTCGCCGAGGGCCACTACAAGGTGTCCGCATGGCAGACCCTGCCGAACGATCCGTCCGGCGGTGACAAGACCAAGGTCTTCAAGACT
>VBEZ01000204.1 GCA_005882255.1 Chloroflexota bacterium
GGTTACATCGGCGGCGCCGATTACGCGCCGACCAAGGGCATGCGCGACGTCTTCGACGACGTGTCGAAGCGCGTCGACGCGCAGATCGCGAAGTGGCAGTCGCTCGCGAGGGGCGACGTCGCCGCCTTCGACAAACTGGTGCGCTCCTCCGGCGTCCCCGCGGTGGGGACCGAGGCGCCTAAGCGGTCTTTGCGACCGGCTCGCGTCGGCCGAGAACGCGCACGGGCGGCGGCGGCCACACACACCTAGCGCGCGTTGGCGGACGCGAATCGTGATACGAGGGCCAGCCAGCGCGATCTGGTTCGCCGTGGCTACGACGCCATTTCTCGCGCGTACCGCAACGACGAGGGTAGGGCCGACGGCGCGACCGAGAACGGTACGGAACGCTACAAGGGGTGGGTCGATGAGCTTGCCCAGCTGATCCCGCCGCCTGCCAGAGTCCTCGATCTCGGCTGCGGCGCCGGAGTTCCCGCGACGAAGCTAATGACCGACAAGGGTTTCGATGTGCTCGGGCTTGATATTTCCGCTGTGCAGATCGAGCGCGCACGCCGGCTTGTGCCGACAGCTACGTTCCAGCAAGCGGACATGGTCACCTGGGAACATGAGCCGGCGTCCTTCGATGCGGTGGTGTCCTTCTACGCACTGATCCACGTACCCCTTGAGGATCAGCGGAACCTATTGCCAAAGATCCGGAGTTGGCTGCGGCCGGCCGGATACCTCCTCGCGATCGTCGGCGCGGAGCGCTGGACGGGCGTCGAGGACTACTACGGGGCCGCGATGTTCTGGGACCACGCCGACCGAGCCACGTACCTCGTTTGGCTCACCGAGGCTGGGCTCGTGCCTCTCTGGCACCGCTTCGTGCCCGAGGGCCGCGTCGGTCACACGCTGGTGATGGCGCAGGCGATGTAGTCACGCCGTCTTCGCGACCGGCGCGCGCGACGCGCGAACGATGGCGCGCAGCTGCCGCAGCCCACGCGTGAAAAAGAACCGGAAGACGAGTCGCGTTATGAAACGCCGCAGGCCCTTCGAGTTCGTGATGCGAAGGGAGAGGCGGAGGCGCGTGCGATCCGTGCCGAGCGGCTCGAAGTCGTACGTCGTGTAGGCCTCGGGGCCGTCCCCGTAGACCCACATCGTGAGCTCGCGGGGCGGATCGTCGCGGATGACCTCGAAGATCGTCTTCCGGTTCGCCCCGTGCTCGCAGTGATAGGCGGCGTTCGCGAGCGTCCCGCGAGCGCCGTTCTTGAGCGTGATGTTCGGCGCGCCGGCCAGGCGCTGCATCGTCGAGGGCCGGACGATCTCCGCGTATACCTCGGCCGGCGGCGCGTCGATCGTCCGCGTGAGCGTGAAGTCGGCGTCGCCCGGCGTCACGCGCTGCGTCAGCTGCTGGTACGCGCGTTCGCGTAGGTCGTGGAGGTCGCGGTAGCCGGCCTCGACGTGGCCCAGGTCGTAGTCCTCGCTGATCGGAACGAACCGCTCGCGCGCGAGCGCGGGCAGCCGGTCCAGCACGGAGTTCGTTGCCAGGATGTACTCGTGCGACGGCACGTGGTTCTTCAGCAGCCGGAAGGCGATGTTCACGTCGGCGCCGACGAGATCGACCGTACCGCGCACGGTCACGGTCGAGTACGTGCCGTACTGCGCGACGAACTTCAGCGTCAGGCTCGGCACGCTGCGGCACGCGTTGCACGGGCACGTGGTCGCCGCGACCATCGCGCGAACGCGTCTATGGAAGGAGAGGAAGGCATCCTCGAGGCAGGGGATGACCTCGTCCTCTTCTCCGACGCAGATGAGCGCGTCGCCCTGGATGCGCGAAAGGCGCAGGTGGCGCTCGAGCTCGCGTGAGGTGACCTCGAGAAGCTCGGCCAGGATCTCGCGCGAGTGCTCGATCTCGGTGTCGGCGACGAACGTGGTGTAGCCCGAGATGTCGGCGATCGCGATGTAGCCCTCGCGCTGAGCTGGGTGGGATTCGCGATCTGGGGAGGTCGGTGGCACGGCGCGATACTAGGCGCGAGGGCCGTCAGCGCGTCCTACGACCCCAGGCCCAAATGAGAGCGACTACTGGAAGCGCGAGCACCGAGGCCGTGAGCGCGACCGCGACAAGGAACGGCAAGCCGCGCGTGGCGCCCGCCGCCGTCGAGAGAAGCGCGAAGAAGACCATCGGTGCAAGCCAGATCCCGACCGCGATCACGAGGGCATACACGAGGAGCTTCTGGACAACGCGCGATGCGATCCGATCGATGTCACCGTCGCTGAGCCGCGGATCCACGCCGCAGTTCTACCACCCGCCGTGCGGCCGACCGAGCCGTCCAACGCGTGACCTGCCGCGGCTCAAGCGCGGAGGGCCCGCGCGACCCGCCCAGGGAGCTCGCGGCCGAGCTGCTGTGACATCCAGGCGGTCGTCGCAGCGAGGCGCTCGACGTAAAGGCCGGTCTCGATGCCGAGGCCGTCGCACATCCACACCAGATCCTCGGTCGCGAGGTTGCCCGCGGCCATCTTCGCGAAGGGCGAGCCGCCGATGCCACCGACGCTCGCGTCGAAGGTCGTGATGCCCATCTCGATCGCCAGGTACGCGTTCGCGAGCGCCTGACCGTACGTGTCGTGCAGATGCAGCGCGATCTTGTCCTTTGCGATGCCGGCGTCCTCGACCGCGTTCAGCAGCGTGCGGATCTGCAGCCGCTTCGCGCAGTCCACGACGACCTCCGGTTTCGTCGGGCCGTCCCAGGGATCGGCGACGACCATCGACAGGTAGCCGCGCACGCGGAGGCGCGCATCTTTGGCACGGCGCACCACATTGCGATAGCCGTCGATCGCCTCGTCGCGCGAGCGGTTCAGGTTCTTGCGCGAGTAGCTCTCCGACGCCGACGCGAACACGGCGATGTCCTCCGCGCCCGCTGCGAGCGCGCGATCCAGTCCCTTCTCGTTCGGCACGAGGACTGGGTAGCGCACGCCGGGTCGGCGTTTGAGCGCGCGCAGCAGCTCCTCCGCGTCGGCGAGCTGCGGCACGGCCTTCGGGTTCACGAACGATGTCGCTTCGATCACGGTGTGGCCGGCCTCCGCGAGACGCGTGATGAGCTCGAGCTTCGTCTCCGTCGGGAGCGTGCGCGTTTCGGCCTGCAGCCCGTCGCGCGGGCTGACCTCGACGATCTGGACGCGTGTCACGGGAGCGCGGCGATCCGTCGACGTGCCGCGCGGACACCGACGAGGCTGCCGGCGGCGAAGCCAGCGAATACGAGCGCGATCGCCGCGGCGAGCTCGGCGCTGTCGGCCCGTTCGAGCCCGAGCGCTTGCGTAACGATCGCGAGCGCAACGACCCCTACGCCCGCGCCGGCGAGGCCGTAGACGAGCACGAGGTTGAGGTAGTTCGCACCGGGCGTCAGGCGGTGGAGCTCGAGCTCGGGTGCGAGGAACATGATCGCGCCCCGCAGGGCCGCGAGGCTCGACGTCGCGAGGAAGAAGATCGGGATCGCGCGCCCGCACCGCCGGACCGCCTCGCGGATCGTGGCGTCGATCGCCACCTAGAAGTGATCGCCGAGGAAGAAGCGACTCGCCGCCGCGACGGCGGGGAGCAGGAAGGACACGACGAGGCTCCGCAGCGTCCGCGTGTCGTACGGCCACTCCGAGACGTCGGCGATGCGACGCTCGAGCGCGAGGCCGGCGGTCACCGACGCCGTGAGGCCGTCGGTGTACGCCTCGGTGAGAAGCTTGCGCACGCGAGCGAGCTCCTTCTGCTTGAGCGTGCGTATCGCGATGTGGCTATCCCACATCACGTAGAAGAAGAGCGCGGTCGCCATGATCAGGATCGCGACGTATGCGATCGCGAGACGGATGACGAGGTCGACCGGCACGCCCGGAGCGAGGAGGAACAATTCGCTCACGGCGATGGCGATCATGAACGCGGCCGCGACGGCGTACGCGAACCGCGCGACCGGTCGCAGCGGCGAGAGGTCGAAGATCGAGAGCTTCAGCGGATAGCGGTGGAGCTGCGAGAGCGCGCGCGTCCGGCGCACGATCTCGTAGAAAACGATGCCGAGCAGGGCGAACACGAGACCGACCGCGGCGACGCGATACGCGCCGATCCAGCCGAACGTGTCCGCCACCGTCCACGGCTGGATCGTGACGAAGCCGAGCACGGTCGCGAGCACGGCGGCGATCCACTCGTCGTAGCGACCGCGGCGCGTCGCGAGCTCGACGCGGTGGTCGAAGTCACGGCCGTCCACGAGGAGCGCGCGGAACGCGCCGATCGCGTGCGCGTACGAGCGGCGCAGGATCCACCGCGCGACGAGCCAGTACGCGACGAGGACCGCCGGCAGCAGACCGGTGCGCCAGAGCGTGGTGTTGAGCGGTCGGTCGAATTCGCCGTCGAGGTAGCCGGCGGCGAGCAGCGCGAGCGCGAACGCCGCCACGACGAGGATGACCGCGCGCGGACCGTGCGCATGGACATGCTCGGCGATCGCATCCACCAGCGATCCGTCGTGCGCGACCGCGGTCGTCCGGTCGGCCATGGCGTCCGTATTCTCCGTCAGCTAGGTCGCCCGGCGTACAGTCTGGACGTGCTCAAGAAGGGGAACGAACGCCGGATCGAGGAGTTCGAGGGCCCCGCGGAGCTGGCGCGCTTCTTCAAGGCCGGACATCTCGAAACGATCCCCTCGTCGCGAGCCGACCGCATCGCCGTGCTCCGTCACCTGGCTCAACGCTTCGAGCCCGGGCGCGAATATCAGGAATCCGAGGTCAATCGCATCCTGCAGGGCGTCCACGCCGACCACGCGATGCTGAGGCGTTACCTGGTGGACGAGAAGCTGCTGCGACGCGCGTCAGGCCGTTACCGCAGGGCCTGATGGAGTTCCAGGACGTCGTCCGCAAACGGAAGATGGTCCGCAGCTTCGAAGATCGGCCCATCCCGCGCGATATCGTCGACCGGCTCCTGGCCAACGCGCAGCGGGCGCCCTCGGCCGGGTTCAGCCAGGGCTGGGCCTTCCTCGCGCTCGAAGGCCCGGAACAGACCGCGCGCTACTGGGACGCCCTCTGGCCGCCGGAGCGGCGGGCCAGGTTCGGCTGGGACGACATGTTCAAGGCGCCACTGCTGGTCGTCTGCTTGAGCAACAAGAGCCAGTACGTTGCACGCTACGCGGAGCCGGACAAAAACTGGACCGACAGGGACGAGAAGCGCTGGCCGGTGCCCTATTGGGACATCGACACCGGCATGGCCGCGCTGCTCGTGCTCCTGACCGCCGTGGACGCCGGCCTCGGCGCGGTGTTCTTCGGCGTCCCGGATCAGGCCAAGTTCCGCGCGACCTTCGGCGTTCCCGACGAGCTCACGGCCATCGGCACGATCGCGATCGGGTACGCCAAGCCACACGACCGCCCGTCGCCTTCGCTGAAACGCGGGCATCGTCCTGCGGAGCAGGTGATCCACAAAGGAAACTGGTAGTCACCCGCGAGGGTGGTGCTCGCACCGCGCGCGCGATATCTTCGAGGCTGAGATGGGAAGTGGCCTGGGGAAGCTGCGCCTCGCGATCCCGCTTTCGGCTGCGTGGCTGCTGCTCGCCATCTACGCCGGCGCGACGACGAACAACCCGTTCGACTTCATCGCCGCCACCGCGCTCGTCACCTCGCCAGCGGTCGGGTGGACGTGGCGCTGGGTGATGGAGAAGCCGGCCAGCTGACCCGTGCGCCGCACGGGGTTCGTGGTCGCCTATGCGGCGGCGAACGCCGCCGCGATCGCGCTCGCCGGGACCGCGGTCTGCGGATTCAAGCTCCAGTGGTACGTCGCCATCGGCGTGCTCGCGTTCGCGATGGCGACGCTGCAGACGTTCGTGCTGTTCTTCTCCGGCCTGCGCGTCAGCACGCTGCGTTGGTGGCCACTCACGTTCGGCGGCACGGTGTTGATGACGCCGCTCGCCTTCGGGACCGCCTACCTCGCCGGCGTGATCCTGCTCGGCGGGCTCGGCGCGCTCGGCGTTGATCAGGGGACCGAAGCTGTCGGCGCTCTCGTCTTCTTGCTACCGGCGGCGTTCGCAGGCGTCTTCATTTCGGGCCTGCAGTTCTTCGCGTTCCGCGCGCCGCCGGAGAACCTCCTCACGTTGTGGTTCGGCGCAAACTTCCTCGCGGGATTCGTGGGCGCGCCGGCGATAGAGAACGTCGCGCTGGGCTGCGCGAATATCGGGATCGGTCTGGCGTGGTTCGAATCGCCGGTCGGCCGGGTGCTCGCCGGCGCGATCGGCGGCGCGCTCACGGGTCTCGTCCTTGCAAGACTCCGTATCTCACGGTGAAGGTGGGAAAAGCTCTGTAGCGAGCTTTCGCGTTTCGCGGTCGCCGTCGTACGGTCCGGCACAGTGTCGCTCGAAACCCAGCTCGTCGCGCGCGTGGTCCACCAGCGCGACGCCGCACTCGACACGCGCGAGCGCCTGCTTGGCACACTGGGGAACGCGCCAGGGCGCGTAGTACTCGCGACCTGCCACCGCGTCGAGGTCTACGAGACTGTCGACCAGGTCGAGTCGGACTCCGACATGCGCACGCTCGTCGCACACGAGGCTGCCGCGCATCTGTTTCGCGTCGCCGCGGGCCTCGACTCCGCGATCGCCGGCGAGCCGCAGATCCTTCGGCAGGTCCGCGCGGCCTACGAAGCGGCAGCGGGCGATCTGCATCCGATGCTCGCCCGACTGTTCGAGCGCGCGCTGCACGTTGGACGGGAGATCCGCCGCGAGACGCGGCTCGGCG
>VBEZ01000202.1 GCA_005882255.1 Chloroflexota bacterium
CGCGTTCGCGGAGTCGCCGGTCGCGCGCGGCGTGCTGTGGGCGGGATCGGACGACGGCCTCGTGCACGTCTCGCGTGATGACGGGAAGACGTGGAAGAACGTCACGCCCAAAGGCATCGGCAGCTGGGCGCTCGTGTCGATCATCGAAGCCTCGCCCCACGACGCGGGGACCGCGTATGTCGCGTCGAACCGTTACAAGCAGGATGACTTCCGGCCCTATTTCTTCAAGACCAAGGACTACGGACGCACCTGGAAGAAGATCACAGCCGGCATCCCCGACGACGACTTCACGCGGGTGATCCGCGCGGACCCCGCGAAGAAGGGCCTGCTGTACGCGGGCACCGAGACCGGCGCATATGTGTCATTCGACGACGGCGGCCGCTGGCAGCGGCTCGGCGGCAACCTTCCGGTCGTTCCGATCCACGACCTCGTGATCAAGGACGACGACCTCGTGCTCGGAACGCACGGTCGCGCGTTCTGGGTCCTCGACGACCTGCAGCCGCTGCGGCAGTACGGAGCACAG
>VBEZ01000203.1 GCA_005882255.1 Chloroflexota bacterium
TCGGGAAGAACTACCGCATGACCGGCGCGACGATGGTCACGTATCGCCAGCGCGAGAAGGCGACCGGCGAGAAGGTCGCGATCAACATCGACGCCGGCACGAATCCGCCGAGCGGCGTGCTCGTCGAGTACTGGCTCCGCGACAAGGCGAAGGCCGAGGCGACGCTCGCGTTCCTCGACGCGCGCGGCAAGGTGATCCGCGAATTCAAGAGCGATCCGCAGGCGATCGAAGAGGAGCTGAAGAAGCCGGAGCCGCCGCAGAAGACGCCGCCCGAGGGAACGGCCCAGCCGCCGGCGACGAAGGATCCGAAGGTGCCGGTGCTTGCCGGCCTCAACCGCTTCCTCTGGAACATGCGTTACCCGGACGCCGCGAAGATCGAGGGCGAGGGTGGGACCTGGGACGCCTTCGAGGCGCAGCTCGCGGGTCCACAGGTGCCGCCGGGTGCGTACCGAGTACGCCTCAAGGTCGCGGGCGAAACGCTCGAGGCGCCGTTCGAGATCCGGAAG
>VBEZ01000205.1 GCA_005882255.1 Chloroflexota bacterium
TGGCTTCTCTCCTGAACGCGCGATCGCCGGCAATCGCAAGGAATCATGCGGGCTCTTTGCAGCTGAACGGGACCGGCTGCGGCGCTCGTGCGCACCGCCTCAGGCGCACGCAGTGGCTCACGCTGCACCTCGTCCGTTGCGTTCACCGCCGGGTTCCTTCATGGCGTGCCATCGGGCACCGACCTCGCGTTACCCGTGGCTCATGGGCGCCGCGTAGCTGGTCGCGGCGATCCTAGCGTTCGCCCGCTGGCGGCCGATCGTGCACGCGTTGCAGCCGCAGCGCGATCGCGCCTAGCGCGCGGGGACGGCCTCCGCGGCGTATACGGTCCGTCCGCCGACGATCGTGCGCAGCACGCGCGTCGCACGGATCTCCGCGGCGGTCGCGCTCAGGATGTCGCGCGAGAGGACGACAAGATCCGCGAGCTTCCCGCTCGTGATCGATCCCTTGCGGTCTTCCTCGTACGAGGCATACGCGGGATTCGCGGTGTACGCGACGATCGCGTCGCGGACGCCGATCGCCTCATCGGGATGCCACGCAACGCCGCCCGGTGCGGCGCGCGTCATGGCGAGGGCGATGTTCTCCAGCGGAGCTAGCGGTGTGGCGCGCTGTTCGTTGAACGATCCGGGCCAGTCCGACACGATGTCGAGCCGCGCGCCGGCGCGCGCGAGCGTTCGCCAGGCGTGCGCGGTGCGCGCGCGTTCGCGGCCAAGCTTCGCGTCGACCGCGCGCAGGTCGTTCACGAGCTGCTGGGGAGTGATGTCGACGATGAGGCCGAGGCGGCCGATGCGCTCGACCTCGCGCGCGCTCGGGTACCAGGCGTGGATGACGCGGAACCGGCGGTCGCGCAGCGGGTTCCTCTCCATCGCGGCCTCGTACGAGTCGAGCAGCAAGCGGTGGGCGCGGTCGCCGATGGTGTGGACCGCGGCGTCGAAGCCCGCCGCATCCGCCCCGGCGATGTCTTCCGACAGCGTCGCCTCGTCCACGAAGCGGAACGTGAAGTCACCGCGCCAGTGCGGGTCGTTCGCGTACGGCTCGTCCATGAGGAAGCCATCGATGAACGCCTTCATCGCGCCGTAGCGGATCCGGCCCTCGTCGGTCCGCGGCCGGATGCCGGCCGACACCGTCTCGCGCCACGCCGGCAGCGACAGGATCGCGTACACGCGCACGCTGAGCTCGCCGCGCCGCTGCAGCTCACGGTGCAGCTCGAGGTCGGTCAGGCTGCGCTCCACATCGGTGTGGAAGATCCGTCGCCGCGACGCGGCGTCCAGACGGGCGATGTCATGTATGGAGGTGATCCCGGCGGATGCGAGGTCCGCGAGCGCGACCCGCGCGCCGGCGAGCGTCGTCTCCAGGTTCGCGGGCGGGACGAGGTCGGCGAACCGCTCGCCCGCGCGACCGTGGAAGACGCCGGAGAGCTCCCCGGCGGCATCGTGCTCCATTCGGCCACCGCGCGGCGTGGGCTCGGTCGCGCTGTAACGCGCGCGCGCGATCGCGAGCGAGTTCGCGACGTACGCGCCGTCGACGCGACGCAGGAGCACGGCGTGGTCGGTGGTGATCGCGTCGAGCGCGCGGCGGTCGATTGGGAGCGGCGCCGGCCGCGGCTCGCCGCGGGCTTCGGCTTCCCAGGCGATGGCCGCGCCGATGTCGCCGCCGGTGATCCACAGGCCCTTCGCGACGCGACCCGCCGCCTGCGCGACGATCGACGCCACGGCGTCGGCATCGCGTGCCTCATAGAGCGCGACGCGGCTGACCCACGCGGCGGCGTTGCCGAAATGCGTGTGCGCGTCGATGAAGCCGGGTAGGAGCATGCCGATGCCGAGGTCGACGATCTCGGTGGCCGGGCCTTCGAGCGCGCGCACCTCATGCTCGTTACCGACCGCGACGATGCGGTCGCCCCTCGTCGCGATGGCCTCGGCCTCCGGCCGCGCGTCGTCGACGGTCCAGATGCGACCGCCGCGGAATATGACGTCGGCCGTGATGGGCGGCGTTAGGTCCGCTTCAGCTTCCGACGCGCGTTCTGGCCGGCGCGGTACACGTTCGCGATCACGAGGACGATCACCATCACGAGGAGCAGCCAGCCCGCACCCTGGCGGAGGGCATCGCTCGCGTACTGCGCGATGATCCAGGTGATCGCGAGCGCCACGATCGCGCCGATCGCGAGCTGACCGTCATCGACGAGCAGTCCATAGGTGTTATCCCACACGCCGCGGAGAAAGCTAGACATTGCGCGCCTCCACGTGCGCGCCCTCGGGAAGGAGCGCGCCGAGCATCTTCACCGACACCCAGCTGGTGACGAGCACGAGGCCGAGGATCACCGGGATCGAGGCGGCGTCGCCGGGCCACTCCGCCCCGACGCCCTCGCCGAACCAGAAGATGCCGAACGTCGTGAGCATCGCTCCGACGATGAACTTGAGAAGGTTCTCCGGCACAGCGGTGAGCGGCGTGCGCAGTGCTGCGGCGACCGCCACGACGATGACCCCGGCTGCGACCGCGCCCCAGATCGCGGCCGTCATCGCGCCGACGCCCTTCGCGCCGAACGAGATGACGATGAACGCGACCTCCGTGCCCTCGAGGAGCACGGCCTTGTACGAGACGACGGTGCCGACCCAGTCCCACTCCCGCCTGCTTCGGCCCTGCGCCCGAAGCTCTGCGACCTCGCGCCTGTAGATCTCCTCCTCGTCGTGGAGCGCGACGATGCCCGCGAAGCGCAGCACCGCTTTGCGCAGCCATCGGAGGCCGAAGAGCAGGAGGAGCGTGCCCACGATGCCGAGCAGCACGTGTTCGGGGATGTAGTTCACCAGCGCGACGCCGAGCGTGGCGACGATGACCGCGAGGGTGAGTGCGGCGAGCGCGGCCCCCACGAGGGGCGCGCGCCAGCCGCGCGTCAGGCCGACGGCGAGGACGATCGTCGTCGCCTCGACGAACTCCACCGCGCTCGCGATGAACGCCGGCGTCGCCGCGATCGCGAGCGTCCCGAGATCCATCTAGGACTCCATCCACGTGTCGTTGAGCGGCAAGCCGGTAAGGCCGTCGGGACCGGGCTTGAAGTCGTGCACCTTCGCCGACATCGCCTCGACGCGGACCTGGCTCATCACGCCGACGAAGGGAAGGATCTCCATGATCTTCTTCTGCGCGTCGAGATAGGTCTGACGCCGGTCCTGCGTGCCGAGCTCTTGTCCCTGGCCCTTGCGGAGCAGCGTGTCGAGCGCGGGATCGTTCACGTTGCTGAAGTTGCTCCCGGTCACGCGGTTCGCCGAGTCGTAACAGACGCGCAGGATGCCGTCCGGGTCGATGGCCGTCGTCGATGTGGCCGCCATGTTGTGCTTGTAGCCGCGCACGAAGTCGAGGTATGGCGCGCGCTCCATGACCTGGACCTTCAGGTCGATGCCGACATCGCGCAGCTGCGCCTGCATCGCCTGCGCGATCTCGGTCCACGGGCTGCGGAAGGTCGCGAGCAGGATCTCGAGGTTCTGGCCGTTCCTCTGACGGATCGGACCCGTGCCGAGCTTCCACCCCGCGGCGTCGAGCAGGCTCTTCGCCTTGTTCGGGTCGTACGTGAACATCTTCTCGATCGTGTCGTCCCGCGCCCAGACGCCCTCCGAGAGCGGACCCACCGAGACGTGGTGCACGCCGAAGAACACCTTGTCCACGATCGACTTCCGATCGATGGCCCAGTTCGCGGCCTCACGCACGGCGCGATCGTCGGTCGGTGCTTTCGTGACGTTCATCGAGAACCCGAGCGTGTGGCTCGCGCGCGGCGACAGCACGAACGTGAAGCGCTTGTCGTCCTTCAGACGGTTGTAGTCGGCCTCGGGGATCTCGTCGATGAGCAGGTTCTCGCCGCTCTCGAGCGTCGCGATTCGTGTCGACGGTTCGGTGACCGCGCGGAACTTCACGCTGCTGATGTACGGCGCCGCGTGATTCTTGAGGGTCTCCGGGCCCCAGTTGTAGTCCGGGAACGCCTTGATCGTGACGACGCCGTCCGGTGAGCGGCTGTCGAACATGAACGGACCCGAGCCGACCGGGGTCGCCGCGATGTCGGCCGGCTTGAGGGTCGCGAGGTACTTCGTGGACATGATGCCGAAGAAGTACCGC
>VBEZ01000081.1 GCA_005882255.1 Chloroflexota bacterium
CGATGAGGCCGGTGGCAGCGCCTGGCTGCGGCTCGGCGAGCGCGTCGGCGCCCTCGTCGCGCAGCTGCTCGACGAGCGGCCGGCGAAGCTCCAGCTCGCGTACTCCGGGAAGCTGCTCGAGCTCGACGCCGAGCCCCTGCGCGCCGCCGTCGTGAAGGGCTTGCTGGAAACGTTCAGCGCGGAGCGGGTCAATCTCGTGAACGCGCTGGCCATCGCGCGTTCGCGCGGACTCGTGATCGAGGAGCGCCGCGAGACGGAGGCGGCGCGGTACGCCGCGCTCCTGACCGTGCGCGTCGGCAACACCGAGGTCGCGGGGACGCTCGTGCAGGGCGAGCCGCGCATCGTCCTCATCGACGGGTTCTGGGTCGACGTACCGGTCGAGGGCCACCTGCTGCTCACGAAGCATCAGGACAAACCCGGCCTGGTGGGCCGCGTCGGGACCCTGCTCGGACAGCACGACGTGAACATCTCGTCGATGCAGGTCGGTCGCCTTCATCCCCGTGGCGAAGCGCTGATGATCCTCACGCTCGACGATCCGGTGCCGGACGAGGTGCGCGCGCGCATCGGCGCGTTCGCCGACGTCGATCGCGTACGGACCGCCCGCCTCGGAGTCTCGGGCTAGCATCGCGAGCGGCTTGGACCAACGAGTCGAACTCTCGGTCGTCATGCCGTGCCTCAACGAAGCGGCGACGGTCGCCGACTGCGTGAAGCAGGCGCGCGGCGCGCTCGCGAAGTACGGCATCAGCGGCGAGGTCATCGTCGCCGACAACGGCAGCACCGACGGATCGCGCGAGCTCGCGGCGGCCGCCGGCGCGCGCGTGGTGCCGGTGCCGCTGCGCGGCTACGGGGCCGCGCTGCTCACTGGGATCGCGTCGGCGCGCGGCGAGTACGTCGTGATGGGCGACGCCGACGGCTCATACGACTTCATGCAGATCGACACGTTCCTTGCGAAGCTGCGCGAGGGCTACGACCTCGTCATGGGCAACCGCTTCAAAGGCGGCGTCGCGGAAGGCGCGATGCCGTTCCTCCACCGCTACCTCGGGAACCCGGTGCTGTCGTTCCTCGGGCGGCTCTTCTTCAGCAGCGAGGTCGGCGACTTCCACTCCGGGCTCCGCGGCTTCGGCCGCTCGCCGATCCTCGCGCTCGACCTGCGCACCACGGGCATGGAGTTCGCCTCGGAGATGGTCGTCAAAGCCTCGGTCGAGGGGCTGCGCATCGCCGAGGTGCCGGTCACGCTCTCGCCGGACAAGCGCGATCGGCCGCCGCATCTGCGCACCTGGCGCGATGGCTGGCGCCACCTGCGGTTCCTGCTGCTGTACAGCCCGCGCTGGCTGTTCCTCTATCCGGGGGCGCTGCTCATGGCCGTCGGTGCGCTCGTGCTGTTGTGGTTATTGCCAGGTGAGCGCGCGATCGGATCAGTCCGACTCGACGTGCACACGCTCGTGTACGCCGCCGCCGCGGTCGTGCTCGGCTACCAGGCGGTGATCTTCGCCCTTTTCACCAAAACGTTCGCGATCAGCGAAGGCCTGCTCCCGGAAGACCCGCGGCTCACGCGCCTCTACCGCTACGTCACCCTCGAGACCGGCATCGTGGCCGGGATCGTCCTCATCATCGCTGGCCTCGTGCTCGCGGCGACGGCGATCGGGATCTGGCAGACGCAGGGCTTCGGCCCGATCGTGGACGTTCCGCGGAGCCTCCGCGTCGTGATCCTCTCGTCGCTCGCGATCACGCTCGGCGTGCAGACCTTCTTCGCGAGCTTCTTCCTTTCGGTCTTGGGTCTCAGCCGCCGCTAACGCGCGAGCGCGCGCATCCGCGGCAGCAGCGCCGCGGCGCGCTCGACGCCCGTGCGCAGGTCGCCAGCGGCGAAGGGAAAGAGCAGCAGCTCGCTGAAGCCGGCGCGCAGCGCGGCCTCGCCGATCCGCAGGGCGTCGTCTTCCTTCTCGACGCGGATCTGATGCGACCGCCGGATCGTCGCGGGATCGCGGCCGACCTTCGCGCAATGCTCGTCGAGGATCTTCACCAGCGCGTGCGTCTGGTCGGGCGTCGGGGCGTTCGAGTTCCAGACGTCGGCGTGCTTCGCGACCACGCGGAGCGTTCGCTTCGGCCCCGAGCCGCCGATCCAGATCGGCGGATGCGGCTTCTGCACCGGCTTCGGCTCGGCGATCGCCGCGTCGAGCTGATAGAAGCGGCCCTTGAAGGTCGCGCGCTCGTCGGTCCAGAGCGCCTTGAGCACGCGACACGCCTCGTCGAGCATGCGGATGCGATCCGCGACGCTTGGGAACGGCAGGCCGTACATCGTGAACTCCGGCTCGTTCCATGCCGCCCCGATCCCCATCTCGAGCCGTCCGCCCGAGAGGTGGTCGACGGTCACCGCGATCTTCGCGAGCAGGCCCGGGTGCCGGTACAGATTGCCGGTCACATTGAGTCCGATGCGCGCGCGCTTGGTGTTCTCCGCGACCGCTCCGAGGATCGTCCAGCCGTCGAAGATGAGCTTCGTCGGATCGTTCCCGAGCGCGATGAGGTGGTCGAACGGCCAGATGTGATCGAAGCCCGCCTCGTCGGCGATGCGCCAGGCCTCGCGCTGCGCCTCGATGGGATTGACCTGCTGCGAGAGCTTCAGGCCGATGCGGAGTGGATGCGGCACGAGCGCGGAGCCTAGCGTGGCTACGATTCGAGCGTGCGCGAGGATGCCGAGCGCTGGCTGCGCTCGCTACCGAAAGAGCTCGCTCCGCATCGCGAGGTGATGCTCGCGCTGATGCGTGAGGCCGAGCGCGATCCGGCCATCCGCGTTCTCGTCGTCGGCTGCAGCCTCGGGCGGGGCGCGGCCGACGAGCTGTCCGACGTCGATGCGATGTACGCCGTCGTCGACAGCGCCTGGCGCGACGCGGTCAGCGAGAGCGCGGGCGTCGTGCGACGCGTCGGGGACGTGATCGACATGCATCAGCAGATCATCGAACCCGCGAACCGCGAGCTCGTTCCCTATCAGCACACCTTCGCGCAGTACGCGAGCGGCGTTCAGCTCGACCTCGTCGTCGCCGTCGCGCGCGACCGCCAGGCACCGCGGCCGGACTGGATCGTCCTGTACGACCCGGACGAACGGATCGTCGGCGAGGCGAAGGCGACCACCGCGACGGCGGAGCAGGTTCGCCGGTGGATGCACGTCGCACTGGTCCATCTCAGCGCCTGCGCGAAATACCTCACGCGTGGCTCGCTGTGGGAGGCGAACGCGCAGCTCGATGCCGCGCGCGCGGAGCTGTGGCGCCTCTGGGCCATGGCCGAGCGCATCGCGGATCCGCAGTACGGGCTCACGGCCGTGCTCGACGCGCCGGACGCGCCGATGCCGGACAACATCGAGGCGACGGTCGCGGGACTCGACCGACGAGCGCTGCGATCCGCGGCGATGAGCTGTGCCGAGATCCTCGTCTGGACCTGGCCGCGGGCGATCAGCACCGTGGCGACCGCCGACCTCGCGATGCCGCCGCTCGCCGAGTGGGTGCTGAAGCAGCTCCGCGACGTGGCGACCTAGTACAGTCGAGGTCCCATGGAAGCAGCACGTTTCGAGCGCAACGTCCGCACCGAATCGAGCGAGATCTTCACGATCTACGGCGGCGCGCGCCGCGTCGGTCGGGTGGACATCCACTACGGACGCTTCGAGGTGCACGGCACGCTGCTGCTCGAGGTCGATCTCACCGATGACGAGCTGCAGCAGCTCATCGATCAGCTCGACGAGGAGCTGGTGCAGACGCACGACCCCGAGCGCGAGGACTTTCTCGTCACCGTGTTCAAATCGGAGGAGCTCGGCTTCTATTCGGACGAGTTCGAATCAGACGACGACGAGGACGAGGAGCCTTAGGGCAGCAGGCGTCCGGGAGCTACGCGGCCGCGCTGCCGTAGGTATCGCGCACTCCGGCCTCGAGATTCCGTGACGTGTAGCCGAGCTCGCCCTTCGCGCGTGCATCGCTCGCCCAGAACGTCACGCCTTTCGTCGAACTCACGACCTCGCGCAGACCAGGGCGCACGAGCGCGCCGAGCTGGAGCAGCACATATGGCAACCGCAGGCGCGGGAGACTCCGACCGGTGACGCGAGCGACCGCCGCGAACGCGTCCGCGACCCGGGCGTTCTCTCCGCCGAGCACGTAGCTGCGTCCGGCCTGACCGCGGTCGAGGACGAGCACGATGCCACGCGCGACGTCGTCGACGTGCACGAAGTTGAGACCCGCGTCAGCGAACGGCACGAGCGGCAATCGACCGCGCGCGAAGTCGCGCATGAGTCCGCCGAGACC
>VBEZ01000082.1 GCA_005882255.1 Chloroflexota bacterium
CAGCGCCTCGGAGTGATCGCGGGCGATCGCGAACGCGTCGCCCGGGACGAACGCGACGCCCTCCTCGAGCGCGACGTCCAGCAGGCGGCGGGCGGTCATCCCCTCCGGCAGACGGACCCAGAAGTAGAAGCCACCCTCGGGGTCGTTCCAGCGCAGGCCGGTCCCCGCGAACTCGCGCTCGAGCGCGGCACGACCGCGCTCCTGCTTGGCGCGGTACATCTCGCGCAGCTTCGCGACGTGCGCGGCCGAGCCGCCACGTCGCTCGAACTCGAGCACGATGCGCTGCCCGAGGGTTCCGGTCGACGAGTCCATCGTCTGCTTCGCGGCGGCCATCCGACCGATCGTGTCGCGGCCCGCGATGACCCACCCGACACGCAGGCCAGGGAGGAACGTCTTTGAGAAGCTGCCGATGGAGACGACCTCCGTGGCCGAGTCGCGCGCGGCGAGCGGCGCGATGTCCTTGCCGCGGTAGCGGAGGAGACCGTACGGGTCGTCCTCGACGACCACCGCGCCGTACGTCGCGGCGAGCGCGAGCAACGAGGCGCGCCGATGATCCGACAGCGTCTCGCCGGTCGGGTTCTGGAAGTTCGGCACGACGAAGAACATCCGCGGGGTGAGCCCGTCGCGGCGCAGGACCCGCGCGGCCTCGGCGACGTCGAGGCCCTCGTCATCGACTGGCACCTCGACGACCTGCGCGCCGTGATTGCGGAACGCCGAGAGCGCGTTCGCGAACGCGGGCGACTCCGCGACGACGACGTCCCCGGGTCGCAGATAGACCCGGCACGCGAGATCGATGGCCTGCAGTGCGCCGGCGCTGACGAGGACCTCCTCGGGATCCGCATCGATGCCACGCACGCGCGCGTCGGCGGCGATCGCGGCGCGGAGCTCGGGCTCGCCCTCCGTCATCGTGTAGCCGAGCGCGCTGGCGCCCTCGCGGCGGATCACGGTCGCCGCGAGGTCATCCGCTCCGACGAGCTCGAGCGCCTCGCGGGCCGGGGAGCCGACCGCGAACGAAACGGTGTCGCGCGTCTGCCGCGCGACGATGCCGATCGTCTCGTCGATGAACGAGCCGAAGACCTCGTTGAGTCGCTCCCGTTCGCCGGCCGCCAGCTGCGTCGCCATGTCACTCCTTCTACGTCCCGCGAATAGAAAGGCCTCCCGTTCTGGGAGGCCTGCGGTGCCCTGGTGCGGTGGTCCTGTGCGGCTCAGCCTCCCGAACGCGAAGCGGGCCCCGGGATCGGGGCCGGAAGGATGATCGGGAGGAGCGCGAACGCCATCGGAAAAGACGCTAGGGACCGGGCCGGACCCGGTGAACCGGCGACCGCCAAGTTGGTCAGCCTGCACAAGGCGGTCGGGACATACACTTAGAAGGCTTCGCAAGGCGAAGCGCCGCTGGCGGACAAGGGCCCGGAACGTAGTTGGTCACGTGCAGGTCATCCTCACGTAGAGACTCGCCCCGATCCTCGAAGCGCAGAGGCAAATACGAGAGGAGACCTGAGTGTCTTTCGCAGACAAGACCCTGACCTGTCGCGACTGTGGCCAAGAGTTCATCTGGACCGCCGGAGAGCAAGAGTTCTACGCGAGCCGTGGCCTGCAGAACCCCCCGAGCCGTTGCCCCGCTGACCGCGCGGCGCGCCGCGCCGGTGGCGGCGGTGGTGGTGGCGGTGGTGGTGGATACGGCGGCGGCGCCCGCGAGATGTTCACCGCGACCTGCAGCAACTGTGGCAAGGAAGCCCGCGTGCCGTTCCAGCCGCGTGGTGACAAGCCCGTCTACTGCAGCGATTGCTTCGAGCAGCGCCGTCCATCGCAGTCTCGTAGCCGCTACTAGCTAGGTGCCGAAGCAAAAAGGACCGAAGCGCGACAAGGCCGAGAAGAACCGGATCGCCGCGCTCAAAGCACAAAAGGCACGTAAGGGTGGGGCCGGCGGAGACCGCCGGCCTCCCCGTTGAAATCCTCCACCGCTAGCGTCACGGTCAAGCTCCACGGTGGTCCCTTCAACGGGCAGTCGGCTGTCGCCTACGGCGCGATCGTCGGCAAGCTCATCGAGGTGAACCACAAGTCGTACCGCATCACGAAGATCGAGCCCGTGCCGGGTTGGCGCGAGCTCGTCGCGCAAGCCAACTATGAAGAGAAGCCGAAGGTCGCCGTTGCCGTGAAGGCGCCAGTGAGTACTACCCCGAGGTAGCGCACCCGCGGAAGCGGACGAACGAGCCGCGCATATTTCGCGAGCGCCCCCGTCGCATAGCGCGGCGGGGGCGCTTTCGTTTCCAGGGTAGGCTCCTGGCGGTGGCCGCTAAGAAGTCGACGAATACGATCTCCGCCGCGAAGCTGGCGCTCTACGAGAAGCTGATCGCCACCGATCCGAGCATCGAGCGCAAAGGCGCGACGATCCCCTACACGTCGGCGAACGGAAAGATGTTCACCTACCTTTCACCGACCGGCGACCTGCGGCTGCGGCTCCCGCCCGACGAGCGTGTGGCATTCATGAAGAAATACAAGACGAAAGTCGTTGTCCAACACGGCGTGGTCATGAAGGACTTTGTCGCGGTGCCGCCGGGGCTGCTCGCTCGCACCGCCGAGCTCAAGAAATACCTCGCGATCAGCCGCGGCTTCGCGAACCAGCTCGGTACGAAGCAGACCAGCACGCGATCGCGCTCGGCGATAACGAAGCGAGGCCGGCAGGGCTAAAGATCAGCCGGCGCGAGCTACTCGCCCGTCACCGCGCCGCTGCTCGCGGATGAGACGAGCTTCGCGTACTTCGCCATCGCGCCGGTCTTGTATCGCGCCGGTGGCGCCTTCGTTGCCGCCAGTCTCCGGCGCATCTCGTCGGCCGGCACGTCGAGATCCAGCCGCCGCTTCGCGGGATCGATGAGGATCGCGTCCCCGTCTCGGATCGCCGCGATCGGACCACCGACCGCGGCCTCGGGCGCGATGTGACCGACGACGTGGCCGTGCGTTGCGCCGGAAAAACGGCCGTCCGTGATGAGCGCGACCTTCTCCGCCAAACCGGCACCGACGATCGCGCCGGTGACGCCGAGCATCTCGCGCATGCCGGGCCCGCCCTTCGGGCCCTCGTAACGGATCACCACGCAGTCGCCTTCCTTGATCTTGCCGCTGACGACCGCCGCGAAGGCGTCCTCTTCGCGATCGAACGGGCGCGCGATGAAGCGCCGTGCCGCCATGAGATGTCCGGCGACCTTCATCACGCCTCCGTCGGGGGCGAGCGAGCCCTTGAGGATCACCATCCCGCCGGTCGCCGCGATCGGCTTCGCGAGCGGGCGCACGACCTCCTGACCCGGGGTTTCCTTGGTCGCGCGCGCCTCCGCGCCGATAGTGCGGCCGGTCACGGTCAGCGCATCGGCGTTGAGCAGTTTCGCGTCGAGCAGACGCTGCAGCACCAGCATGATGCCGCCGGCCTTGTCCATGTCGGGTGCGTTGAAGCGACCCCACGGCTTCATGTCGGCGAGGAGCGGTGTCTTCGCGCTTATCCGGTCGAAGTCCTCGAGCGCCAGCTCGACGCCGGCCTCCCGCGCCACCGCGAGGAGGTGGAGGACCGCGTTGGT
>VBEZ01000083.1 GCA_005882255.1 Chloroflexota bacterium
GCCCACGGCGACGAGGCCACCGGTGCCGCCATCCGAGTTCGCGGTCGCGGTGTCGCCGCCGGTCGCGGTCACCGACACCTGGCCGGCGGACGCGATCTGCGACAGGGCGCTCACCGTCGCGGTGATGTCCGCGCCGCTGCTGATCGTTGCCTCGGCGCCCGACCCGGACAGCGACGCGACGCCGATGCCCACGAACTCCGTGTCGGCGATCGCGGTCATCGCGCCATCGGCGACGACCGAGACGCCACCCGAGGCGAGGACGTCGCCGTCGAGCATCCCGGTCACCGCGCCCGCGACCTTCGCGGTCGCGAGGAAGACGCCGGCGCTGATCGTTCCGCCCGAGCCGCCGTGCGCGCGCGCCTTCGCGTCGTCCTTGCGGCCGAAGCCGTCCGCGACCAGGCCCGCGTCGATGGTGATGCCACCGCTTGTCGCGAGCGAAGACCCCGATCCGACGAGCGCCTCGACGTCGGCGTCGCTCCTCACCTCGGCGTCGACCACGGCGCCACCGAGGCTGCCGAGCAGACCGATCGAGAGGAGGCTTGCGTCGGCGGTCGCGACGTTGCGGCCACGCGCGCGCACGGTGAGCGACGCCGCGTCGACCGTCACGTCGGGCAGGTCGCCGTCGAACGACGCCTTCACGGCGCCGCGCACCGTCGCCGTCGGCGAGAGGATCGACACGCTGATCGACCCGCCACCGGCCATCGTGGCCGTCGCGTTCGCGGAGTTCGCGCCCGTGGCGAGCACCTGCACGGCGCCGGTCGACGTGACCGTCGAGACCGACGACACGAGCGCTTCGACGTCGGCGCTCGATCCGACCTCCGCCGTCGACACGATGCCGTTCGCGCTGCCGAAGATCCCGACCGACACGACGGCCGAGGTCGCGCTCGCGGTGTTGCCTCCGGTCGCCTGAACCGTCACGGCGCCGGAGCTCGCGATGTCGCCCTCGAGGGAGGCGCGGACCGCGCCCTGGATCGTGGCCTGCGGCAGGTTCACGCCCACGGCAACCACGCCGCCGGCGCCGCCGTCTGACGTCGCCGTCGCGGTGTTGCCGCCGTTCGCGCTGATCGAGACGAGGCCGGTCGAGTTCACCGTCGCGAGCGGGCTCGAGGTCGCGGTGACGTCCGCGCCGGACTGGATGGTGGCCTCAGCGCCAGACCCTGACAGCGACACGACACCGATGCCGACGAACTGCGTGTCCGCCTGCGCGTACGTGTGGCCACTCGCGGAGACGGCGACACCGCCTGAGCCCAGCACCGCGCCGTCGAGCCGCGCGGTGACCGCGGCCCCGATCGTGGCCACCGACTGGAAGTCGCCGGCGCTGATCGTCCCGCCCGACCCGCCGTGCGCCCGGGCCTTCGCGTAGTTCTCGTGACCCATGCCGTCGGCCACCAGCCCTGCGTCAACGGTGATGACGCCGCTCGTCGTGAGCGACGCGTTGGACGGTGCGAACGCCTGGGTCGACGCGGCCGACGTCACGACCGCGCTCGCCTTGTTGCTCGCGCCGCTGAGCGTGAGCGACATCTGGGTGACCGCCGCGTCGGACGTGGCCTGGTTCTGACCGCGCGCGCGCACCGTGAGGGCCATCGTCTTGGTCGGGGTCGATGGGATCGTGCCGTCGAACGACGCCAGGGTGCCGCCCTCGACCTTCGACAGCGCCTGCATGTATGCGAGCGCCAGGACGCCGACGCCGAGGCTCGTCGCGAGCGTGGTGGCGTGGTTGGTGGACGTCGCGAGGACCTGCACCGCACCGCCCGGCGCTGAGAACGAGGAGCTCGAACGGACGATCGCGTCCGTCGTGGCGTCGCTGTCGACGCGCGCGTCGGCGACCGTGACGGCGATCGGGATGACCCCGACGGCCACGGCGGTCGACTCGACCTCGGCGAAGTTGTCGCTCGTCGACTGCACGGTGGTGCCGCCGGCGTCGGTCACGTCGGTCGACAGATCGACGTTCGTGCCACCGCGGACGCGCGCGGTCGGCACGGAGACGCCGACCGCCAGGAGGCCGCCCGCCGCGAGATCGGTGTGCGCCTTCGAGTGGTTGTTCGAGTCGGCCGTGACCTCGACGAGGCCGCGCGTCACGCCGTTGCCCGGCGCGCTGAGGCTGCCGTCGCCGGTGCCGTTCACCTCGACGTCCGCGTCGCTCGTGATCTCGGAGTCGACGACGGAGGCCGCGATGGAGCCGCCGAAGCCGACGTCGATGACGAGGATCTCCGCGTCGGCCAGGTTCTGGCCGCTGGCGGTGATGCCGATGGCGGGGCTGCCGGGGGTGTTCGCGCTGGAGGTGGTGCTGATGTCGCCGTCCATCTGGACGCGGACCGCACCTTCGATGGTCGCGATGGAGATCATGGCCGAGGTCGCGGAGAGGATGCCGACGGTGTAGCCCTTGGTGGTCGCGAGCGCGCGGTTGTGCAGGTTGCGCGTCTTCGCTTCGATGAGCACGGGCCCGGAGCTGGTCAGGTACGCAGTCGAGCCGATGAAGGTCTCGATGCGCGCGTCGCCCGTGATCGTCGCGACCGCGGTGCCGCCGTTGAAGCCGATCGCGGCGACGCCCACGGTGAACGAGTTCGCGATGGCGGTGTTGTCACCGATCGCCTGGATCGTGATGCCGGACGTGCCCGTGAATTGACCGTTGACCGTGGTCCGCGTCGCACCGGCGACGAGGGCGAACGCGAGGAGCGCGGTGATCGCGACGCCACCACCGGAACCGCCGGGCGTGTGGATGTCCGTGTAGTTCGACGCGGTCGAGGCCACGATGACCGCTCCGGGCGTCGCGATGTTGCCGCCGGACTCCACCAGCGTCTCGGTGTCGTGCTTGTTGTTGCCGCGCGCCACGGTCACGCCGGTCGCACCGATGCCGGTGCTGACGTTGATGACGAGCGCGGTCAGCAGGTGGTCGCCGTCGGCGGTGATGTTCACACCACCCGAGCCGACCCAGCCGTGTGCGCCGGACCGCGTGTAGGTCCTGCCCTCGAGGTTGCTGAAGGCCATCGCGGCCGCGACGCCGACGCCCACGCCGCCCGAGATCGACAGACCGAGGGTCGAGGACGCGGTGTGGTCGTGAGCGCGCACGTTGTAGTGGCCGAGCGGCACGACGTCGCCGAGGGTCACGTTGCCGACCTCGGCCTTCGTGTCGCCGGTGACGGTGATGTGCGCGACCGACACGCCGGTGGAGAACGCACCGGTGGTGACACCGATCGCGTAGGTGTTGATCGTGCGGTCGGCGTCGGCGAGCACGTCGAGGCCGCCGCCCGCACGGTGGATCGCGACGTTGTCGTCGATGTGCGCGAACTGGTTGCCGGTGTCCTTGAACACCGCGACCTGCGCGCTGACGGCGACGAACCCGCCCGAGCCGGCGAAGGAGATGACCAGCGCATTCTCGTTCGAAGTGGCTTCGACCAGCACGGCGTCGCCGAGGCCGGAGCCGGCCGTGATGCTGGAGTTCGCGGCGATGCTCGCGTCGGCGCGGCTCTCGACGTTCAGCACGAGG
>VBEZ01000043.1 GCA_005882255.1 Chloroflexota bacterium
CGCCGGGCGGCTCTTGGGAATAGAGGTGGTGGATCACGTGATCTTTGGCGCCGGGCGCTGGATCAGTCTCCAGCGCGCATGGCCCGGCAGCGTGCGAATCCCGCGTAGCGAAGGCGTATCTGGCTGACACGTTCGCCAAGCGCGCTCGTTGCCAGAGACCGGTGGGAGCGTCCGCTCGACCGGCCCTCGCGCGTGCCGCCTCGGCGCTGGCGCTGGTCGCCATCGTCGTCCTGCCGCTCCAGGGCAGCCGCACGATCGAAAGCGCTACGCCGAGCGAGCTGCCGACCGTCGCCGTGGCGGCCGACTACCAGGCGCGACGAGCTATTCCCGAGCCGGCCCCGGACGTGCTCCGCGCCGACCTGCCGCTCCCACGGGTCTTCAACGACAACGAGACGCACGTGTCGTTCGTCCCGCCGGCCGGCTGGGTGCGCGGGCCCGCCAGCGCGCTGAATCCGGTCTCGGATCCGCCCGAGCCGGTGTTCGAGATCGTCCGCTACCAGGTGCGCCTCTCCGATCCAAGTCTGTATGCCGCGCCGATCCCCATCACGAGCGGCCTGGTCGCCGACGCCGGCGCCGTGATCACCGTCGGTCTCGCGCGCGTCGACAGCGGGCTCGTCGGCATGGACGCGCGGATGCGCGGCGATCGCGAGCTGGGCGCCGCGCCCGGGTTCGTCACTCTCGATGACGAAGCGGTGTACGAAGGCGTTCACGTCTTCAGCCGCTACTTCTTCTCGCGCCCCGGCGATCGCGTCGTCGTGATCCGCGCGGCCGCGAACGAATCCGACTGGAGCGCGCTCGCGGACACGATCATGACGACGGTGAGGTCGCTGCGCGCCGATCCGCTCGGCGCGAACGCGCCCGCCGCTCCGGCGCGGCCGCCACCGCCCGCGCCCGTCGTCGAGCCGGCGCCGGACGCGACCGCGCAGATCCGCCAGCGCATCCTGTCGCGCGCCGCGTCGCTCCTCGGACTGAGATACGTCTGGGGCGGCAACTCGACGCAAAGCGGGATGGACTGCTCGGCGTACGTGAGCTGGACGTGGAGCGTCGGCCGCTACACGACCGACTCGCTCTGGGAAGTCTCGTTCCCGATCGGGAAGAGCGAGCTCCGACCGGGCGACGCGATGAACCTCACGATCGGCCGCGATCCCAAGCGCACCGGTCACATCCGCATCTTTGAGGCGTGGGCGAACGCCGAGCACACGCTCGTGTGGGTCTATGAGGAGACGCCGCCGCGCGTCGTCCACCGCGTCATCGTCTACGACGATCGCTACCAGCCGATCCGTCTCGCGGGCCTCTCGAGCGCGGGCGAGGTCCGCCTCATCCCGGGGACGCCCGCGCCGACGCCGACGCCGCGACCCGCGACGACCCGCCGGCCCGTGACCGCGACGCCGCGACCGACGCCGCGGCCAAGCGGCAGCGTCTCACCGCGCCCGAGCGGCAGCGTTTCGCCGCGCCCCAGCGCAAGCGCCTCGCCTCGCCCGAGCGCCAGCGGCGCGTCCGGGACCGCGACCGTCTCGACACCGACGCCCAGACCCTGAAACCGCGCGCGTTCTGACGCGCTGCGCCGTTATCCTTCGCGTGAACCTGGCTCCGCGCTTGGAAGGGGTATCCCCACCTTTGTTCGACGGTCTCTTCGGCCTGTTCTCGCGGGACATCGGGATCGACCTCGGCACGGCCAACACCCTCGTGCACGTGCGCGGGCGCGGGATCGTCATCGCCGAGCCGTCGGTCGTCGCGAAGGATCAGCGGACCGGCGCGGTCCTCGCGATCGGCGCCGAGGCGAAGCGGATGGTCGGGCGCACGCCGGCGAGCATCGTCGCCATCCGTCCGCTCAAGGACGGCGTCATCAGCGACTTCGACATCACCGAACAGATGCTCAACTACTTCATCCGCAAGGTGCACGGCGAGCGCGCGTTGCTGTATCCGCGTCCGCGCGTGATCGTCGGCATCCCGTCCGGCGTCACCGAGGTCGAGAAGCGCGCGGTGCAAGATGCCGCGATCTCCGCCGGCGCGAGATGGGCGCGTCTGGTGGAAGAGCCGATGGCCGCGGCGATCGGCGCGGGCCTTCCGGTGAACGAGCCGACGGGTTCGATGATCGTCGACATCGGCGGCGGCACGACCGAGGTCGCGGTCACGTCGCTCGGCGGCATCGTCATCTCGCGTTCGATCCGCATCGGCGGCGACGAGATGGACAGCGACATCGTCCAATACGCGAGGCGCGAGTTCAACCTGCTCATGGGCGAGCGGACCGCCGAGGACATCAAGATCGCGATCGGCTCCGCCTATCCGCTCGACGAAGAAGTCTCGACGTACTTCCGCGGTCGCGACCTCCTCACCGGTCTGCCGCGGTCGATCGAGGTCACGAGCGCGCAGATCCGCGAGGCCATCGAGCCGTCGATCGATTCGATCGTCGAGGCGATCAAGGCGACGATCGAGGAGACGCCGCCCGAGCTCATCGCCGACGTCATGGACCAGGGCATTTACCTCGCCGGCGGCGGCGCGCTCCTCCGCGGGCTCGACACGCGGGTCGCGGAAGCGACGCAGATGGCCGTCCACGTCGCCGAGGACCCACTCACCTGCGTCGTCCGGGGCTGCGGGATGATCGTCGAGGATCTCGTGAAGTACGAAAGAAGCCTCGTGATGGAGACATATTCCTCGAACTCGCGTTAACGTCTCCGCATGGCAAGCTTCGGTCGCGCGCGTCGGAACCAGAGCGGCGTCCTCCGGCCGTTCGCGCTGCTCGTCCTCGTCAGCTTGCTGCTCCTGTTGGCGCGCAACACCGACGTCGTCCGCGGCTCGTCGACCTTCCTGACGCAGCTCCTCGTCCCGGTGCAGCGCGTTCTCGCCGACGTCGGCGCCGCCGGTGACCGCTTTGCGTCCGCGATCAGCCAGATCGACCGCCTGCGCGATGACAACGCCCGCCTTCTGACCGAGAACGACCGGCTCACGCTGGAGAACGTCCGGCTCAGGGAGCAGGCCATCGCGGGCCAGCAGGCCGAGCGGCTCCTGACGCTCCAGCGGACCGTCCCGTTCGAGAGCATCCCCGCCCTGGTCATCGCGCGCGACCCGACCGGCATCCTCCACACGATCGTGCTCGGGATCGGCACTGACGACGGGGTGAAGGTCGGCCACGTCGTGCTGTCGGACCAGGGCCTCGTCGGGCGCGTCAGCGAGGTCGGGACCAACTACAGCAAGGTGCTGTTGGTCACCGACTCCTCATCTGTTGTGTCCGCCCTGGTGCAGGGCTCGCGCGCCACCGGCATCGTCCGCGGCCAGTTCGGGGACTCGCTGATCATGGACTGGCTCCTCCAGACCGAGCCGGTCAAGGAAGGCGACGTCGTGATCACCGCTGGGCTCGGGATCGGCGACGAGCTGCGCTCGCTCTATCCCAAAGGCCTCGTCATCGGCACGATCGCCCAGGTCCAGACGGCGCAGGCCGCCGCGTACAACCGCGCGATCGTCACACCGGCGGTCGACCTGCGGCGACTCGAGCACGTGCTGGTGGTGAAGACGAACTAGCGCGCGTCAGGCGCCGCGGGTCCTGCCGCCGAGCACCATCGGCCTGCGGGTGACGCGGCGAGTTGGGTCCTCGCGAGCGAGAGTCGACGGGCCCCGCCGCAGGACGAGGGGGCAGGGGTTGACGGGCGGGGATACGTTTCGAGCGAGCGAGAACCCCGAGCCGCGGCAGGACCCGCAGGGCGGTGGTGCTCAGCGGCCCTCGATCTGTTTGAGGAGGTCGGCCGCCGCCGCGTTCGCGGGATCCTGTCTCAGAGCTTCTTGCAGTACCGCACGCGCCTCGGCGAACTGGCTGGCTTCGATGAGCCGGCGGGCGAACGTCAAACGCAGATCGTTCGAGTCCGTGTTCGCGACGCCCTGGCGCAGGAACTGGAGGCTTTTCGCCACGTCGCCCTGCCGACGCGCCGCGTCTCCCGCGACCGTGTAGTACTTCGGCTCGCCGGGATAGAGGGCGATCGCCTTCTGGGAGCTTTCGAGGGCGCCGCCGAGGTCCTCGAGCGCCAGCTGGATCCGCGCGAACTGGTCGAAGGTGTCCGGGTTCTGCGGCGCCGCGGCGATGGCCCGACGCATCGTCTCGTAGGCGGCGTTCTTCGCGGTCCCGTCGCCGCGTTCGGCGAAGTAAAGGTGCATGCGGCCGAGGTTCCACCAGAACGCGGCCGTGTACGGCGAACGTGCGGTCGCCTCGAGATACGCGCTGCGCGCCGCTGCCTGGTCATCGACGAGCTCGAGGGCGCGGCCGAGGTCGTTCCAGTAGATCGCGCGCCCCGGGTCGGTCGTGGTCGCCAAGCGCGCGGCGGTCACAGCGCGCGGCGCCGTCTCAGCCCGCAGGGAGGTCTCCGCCACCTTTGCCAATCGGTTTGCGTTCAGGCTCGTGAGTTGGAGGAATGCCGCTCCGGTGAGCCCGACGACGATCACGAGCCGCGCCAGGCCGGCGAGTCGGAAGGTCGGCGTCCGTGCGATGACCCGGGCGGTGCGAAGGTCGCTCGCCAGCGCGATGCCGACGCAGGCCCAGGGGATCCACTGGATGCTCTGAGCCCCCGGGAGCACCAGACCGCTTCCGTAATACGCCGCGATCGCGGCCGTGGCGGTGAGGAGGGCCGCCGCGTCCGCGTCGCGCGCTCGGCGCCAGGCATGCACCGCGAACGCGATGAGCAGCGCGGCGAGAGACACGAGGCCGACGATCCCGGTGGTCGCGGCGGTGTGGAACAGCCAGCTGTGGGCGGAGGTCTGCGTCCGGTTGTTCTTCAGACCCTCCGCCTCTTCGTATTGCGGGTAGACCACCGCGAAGTTCTCGAAGCCCGCGCCCAGGACGGGATGGTCGGCGAAGATCCTCGCCGCGGCCTGATAGATAAGGATGCGGCCGCTCACCTCCGGCGAGTCCGCGAGGGCGAAGAGGCGTCCGCCGAGCGGCGTCGCGAAGACGACGACGGCGAGCGCGACGACGAGGGCGGCGCCCGCGCCGGCCAGGCGGGACAGCGCGCGGCGCGAGGCCCCGGTCCGGCGCAGCCACAGCACGCCGATGACAAGAAGACCGGCGATGACGCCGATGACCGAGCCCCGTGTCGCGACGATCACCATGAGCACCGCGCTCTCGGCGCCGAGCGCGGCCACCGCCCAGCGGAGCCGGCCGAGCGCCGCTCCGGCGAAGACGAGCGCCGCGGCCGACGCGATGACCACGACCGAGAGGAACTGCCCGTAGAAGTCGGGATTGCCCAGGGTAGCGAACGGTCGAGCCTTGGAGTCGAGGTCGACCCAGGTGATCGGATCGGCCCCGAGCGCCTGCGCGATGGCGTACGCGCTCGCCGCGACCGCGATGCCGGCGACGGTCCAGGCCAGCCACGCCGCGCGCCGCGGGTAATCGGTGGCGAGGGCGATCGTGATGGCGACGAGCGCCAGCACCGCGTGGGTCGTGAGGCCGAGGTAGCGGCCGACCTCACCGAACACCGCGACGTACTGGTTCGTGGCCGTCGCCGTCGTCAGCAGCTCCGTCGCCAGCATCGCGTAGAACGCCAGGAATAAGGGTGAGACCGGCACCCTGACGCCGTCGACGAGCGCGACAACGACAAGGACCCCGAGGAGCACCCACGCGAGAGCGTGCGTGAAAGTGGCCTTGGGCAAGTCGAAGACGTCGCGCACCGACGGATCGAGAACGAGGACGAAGATCGCGATCTCGACGCACGCCAGCGCCAGCGCGATCTCGCGCCACCCGACCGCCGCCGATACCGCTCTGCTACCACGCGACTTCGGCTGACGCTTCGCGGCGCGCAGAGTGCGTTTCGCAGAATTTCTCCCCGACATGAGCGCTGCCTATGATGGCGCGCGCTCGCACGCGATCACCGCTGTTCATCGCGCACAACGACCGACTGACAGACGCGCGGGACAGGTCGCCTAAACGCGAAGCACCTGCAGCCATCACAGAAGTTCGCTTCGCTCGCGCGTGGTTAACAGGAGTGAGGCGCGCGAGTAGGACCCGATGCGGCGAGTGGCCTAGTTCTGAAGTCAGGCTGTCGCTCTCGTGCGTCGGGTGCTAGGCGAAAATTCACGATTCGGACGCTAATCGAACGTTGACGTTCGCCTTCGTGTCATTCGTAATGTTGCGAGCGCGCGCGCGAGGGATGAGGGAGAAGGGGAGCCTGGTGGGCTTTACGGACTCTTAGTGTCATACGGCCGCGGCTTGGTCGGCGCGTTCCTGTTGATGTACGTCGTCGTGATCGGCGTTCCGATCGCGCGCGCCGTCCCGACCACTCCGTCTGCCGAAGACACGAACACTCCCTCGATCACCTCGAAGCCCAAGCAGCCCGACGTCACAACACCGAACCAAACCTCTTCCTCCACCACCTCCACAAACCTCAAAGTCGAATTCGGAGCGGACCCCGGCACTCTCGTCGTGAATTTCCCAGCGGGCACCAAGGAGAACGCGGTCATCGCTTCGGTCGGACCGCTGGGGCTCTCGATCATTCACTCGGACGTACTCACCGGCCGCTATCTGTTCTCACTTCCGAAAGTGAGCGTCTTCATCGAACGCGCCGGAGACGATCCGAAGGCGAGCGACAAGGCTTGGATCAACTTCCCGCGCATCTACACCGAGGACGACATCGCCTCGTACTTCGGCAAGAACCATCTCACCGTCGATCGCTGGTCGCTGGATCGCGAAACCAGTGATCGGTTCGCCGTCGTTGATCTGCCGCGCCTCGAAGCGAAGCTCGCTGACCCGGAGCGCGGCCTCTACACGATCACGCTGACGCCGACCGACCAGGACAGTCTCGACGCGTGGGCGCGCGAGTCCGGCGTTCGCATCGTCGAGTACGACGACAAGACCGGCGAGACCGTCGTGCAGCCGCTCGACTGGATCGCGCCGCCTCCACCCGTGGTCGCGTCCGCCGCGCCGGTGAAGAACGCACCGACGGCGACCGCCGCGCCAAGTGCGACCGCCGTCTCCGGCGCGAGTGCGGCTCCGCACGCGAGCGCGTCGCCCGCCGCGAGCGCGTCACCGTCGACGAGCGCGTCGCCCGGCGCGTCTCCCGCGCCGCTCAGCTCCACCTCGACCACCGCGCCGAAGCCGAGCGCATCGCCGACGCCGGGGAGCACGCACTTTCCATCGGCGCCGCCGAACTACAACGCGGCACCGGCTGCGACGGCCGCACCAAGCGCGACCGCAGCGTCGACCGCGACCGCAGCGCCGAGTGCGACCGCGACGCCGAGTGCGACCGCGGCGCCGAGCGCTTCGGTGACGGTGTCGCCGTCGCCATCCGTGTCCGTCTCGGAGTCTCCGAGCCCGTCCGCGTCCGCATCGACGTCACCTTCGCCAAGCACGTCCGCGAGTCCGTCCGCGAGTCCGAGCGCCAGTACCTCTCCATCGCCATCGCCGTCCGTGTCTGAGTCGCCAAGCCCGTCGCCGTCCGCGTCGACGTCACCGGATCCGAGCGCGAGCACGTCTCCGTCGCCATCACCGTCGCCGTCGGCGTCGACCTCGCCCGATCCAAGCGCGTCTCCGTCGCCGAGTACGTCGGCCACAGCGTCACCGAGTCCGATCGCCACCGCGACCGCCAGCGCGTCACCTTCCGCGAGCCCATCACCCTCCGCATCAGCCTCGCCAGCGCCGAGCGCGACCGCTTCCGGCAGTCCTTCTCCGTCGCCGAGCGGTCCGTCGATCTCACTCGGCAGCACGTCGCAGCAGGTCGACGCGGGCTCGACCTCGACCGTCAAAGTCAGCGCGACCGACGGAGGTCTGCCGGTCGCCGGCCTGACCGTCACGTTCGCCGCGCCGGATGCGTCGTTCTCCGGTTCGCCGACCTGCACGACCGCGGCCGACGGAACGTGCTCGGTCACGGTCGGTAGGTCCGACTACGGCCTGGTCAGTGTCTCCGCGTCGACCCCGGTCACGACGGGTGGCGTCACCGAGACGAAGACGAGCGATCCCATCGCGCTCGCGTTCCGCGCGCCGTGGGCCGTGGCTCCTCCGCCGATCGCGGCGACTCCGTCCAGCCAATCGATCGGAGTGAGCGCGGCCGGCTCTGACCTCGCGGTCACGGTCAACGGCAGCACGACCACACGACCCGCGCCGACCGTGAAGAGCCTCGATATCGCCGCCGCCGCGACCGACAGCACCGTGCTCAAGGTCGACACGACCGCTGGCGCGATCGCGGCGCCGATCACCTACGACGGCGGCGCCACCGCGACGAGCACGGTCGAGGTCGTCGCGCCCGCGTCGACGTGGACCGTGAGCGGCGCGACAGGTTCGGTCGCCGGACCACTGACGCTCTCCTTCACGAACGTCCTTGCGATCAAGGCGACCGGCGCCGGCCATACGCTCGTCGGCCCGTCGACCAACTCGACCTGGACCGTGAACGGCCCGGGCGCCGGCACGCTCGGCACCCTGTCCTACAGCGGATTCACGAACCTGACCGGCGCTCCGAACAACCAGGACACCTTCGTCTTCAAGCCGGGCGGCACCCTCGCGGGGACCGTCGACGGCGGCGCGGGTGGCTTCGACACGCTCGTCATCGATGGCCAGCGCGGCTCGGTCGTCTCGAATCCGACCGGGCCGAATTCGGGAACGCTGGTCGTCGACGGCCAGACCATCACCTACGCCGGCCTCGAGCCCGTCGACATAAGCGCCGCGTCCGTGACGGTCAACGGGACGAGTGGTAACGAGACCCTGCTCGTCCACCAGCATCCCTCGGACAGCACGAAGGTCCAGGTGACAAGCTCGGACGCCTCGTTCGAGACCAGCAACATCACCATCGCCGGTACGACCTCGCTCACCGTGAACGGCGGCGGGGGGACCGACACCGTGACCGTGGACGGCAACGTCGCCCTCCCGGGCGCCAGCGTCACGCTCCAGAGCCAGACGATCACGGTCGCCTCGGGCGTCACGGTCGACACCACCGGCGCCGGTGACGGATCGATCGCCTTCGAAGCGTCGGACACCCAGACCGGGTCGTCCACACTCGGCTACGTCGCACCGACGGCGCTGTCGCTGATCAGCCTGAACGCGGCGATCCTGCGCAGTGGTTCGATCAGCCTCACCGCGACGGCGACGGTCACGCCGGCCTCGCCGACCGACCACTACATCGCTCTCAACGCCAACTCGACGGCCACGGTCGAGGTCATCGGCGACTCCGTCCTGCGGAGCAGCGGCGACATCACCCTCGCGGCGACGTCGACCGTCACCGCGGCGATGACCGCGAACGGCGACTCGTCCCAGACCGACCCCGGCTTCGACGCCGCGATCGCCGGGTCGCTGGTGAGCAGCACGGCGACGAGCCGGATCTCCGGGAACAGCGTCCTCGGCGGGCTGGCCGACGGCTCGCGTCTCGGAGCGCTCACGGTGACGGCGACGAACAACGTCGACTCCGCCGCGACCGGTGACGCGAGCTCCGCGGGCGGCGGCGCCGGGATCGCGATCGGGAACGTCGATCAGACGACGCGCGCGTACATCGACGGCGGCGTCTCCGTCCGGGCGGCGAGCTCGAACGTGTCCGCCGACGCCTCGGGCTCGGCGCAGAGCACCTCGGCGGCGAGCCCGAACGGATCGACCGCCAACAACGACACGCCGTCGAGCCGAACCGATGACAACGCCCACACCTACGACGGCAGCCTCGCGATCGCGGGCGCGCTGTCGTTCAGCCGGCTCAGCAGCACGACCGAGGCGTACGTCGCCGGCAGCGGCGGCGGGACCGCGAGCGTCGACACGACCGGCACCCAAAAGATCCACGCCGGGTCGAAGGCGAAGTCGTCCGCGACGGCGGACGGCCACGCCGTCGATTCGACCGGTTCGGGTCTCGGCGTCGCGGTAGCCGTGAACCTGGCGAACGTCACGACGAACGCACACGTCGGCAAGACGGACCTGCGCGGCAGCTCGGTGACGGTCGAGGCGACCATCCCGACGACCGCGAAGTTCACAGCGCAGTCGGTTTCGGGCGTCGGGGACGGCTCGAGCCTCACCGTCGCCGGCTCGCTCGCGGTCGGCGTCATCTCGATGTCGACGACCGCGGGAGTCGACGCATCAGCGCTCGTCGACGCGACGGGCGCGGACCTGGTAGTCGCGGCGACATCGGCGCTCGACAGCAGCGTCAGCGCGACACCTGCGCCGGCCGCGGTCGACAGCACCGCCGGCGGGAACGTCGGGATCGGCGCGTCGGTCGCGGTACACGTCGTGACGGCGAACACCGAGGCGACGGTCGGCCACGACGCGCAGGTCACCGCCAACGACCTCACGCTCGAGGCGACCAGCAGCCACACCGTGACGACCCAGGCCACCGGCGGCGCGGCGGGCGGCACGGCCATCACGCCGGTCGTCGCGGTGACGATCACGACGCTCACCACGAGCGCGACCGTCGGCGGAAGCGTCGCGCTCACGATCACGGGCAACTTCGCCGCGCGGGCCATCGACAACGGCTCGCCGGTGGTCACCAAGGCGGACGGCGACGCGAAGGGCGAGAACGCCGCGATCGGCGCCTCGGTCGCGGTCGGCTACGCGGATCACCGGGTCATCGCGACGACGGCCAGCAGCTTCGACGCGCTGGGCCACACCGTCGAGTTCAAGGCGAGCGGCAACTCGTCGACCGAGACGAGCGCGACCGCGAGCGCGAACGGCGCCTCCGACGCGAGCTCCGGCGCCGCGACCCCGGACATGCAGGTCGCCAGCCAGCGCACGCTCGGGAACGGCACCGCGAGCGGGAACGGCGCCACGGGCTCCGGGTCCGGCTCGACGCCGCCGGCGAGCTCGTCGAATGGCTCGGTCACGGCCGCCGCGGCGGTCGCGGTGAACGTCGCGAACACGACCTCGAGCGCGAGCCTCCCGTCGGGCCTCACGATCAACTCCGGCGGGCTCACGCTCTGGTCGTCAGCGGCCACCGACGCGAAGGCGAACGCCGATGGCTCGGCGACGGCGGCCCGCGGCCCTCCGGCGACGATCGGCGCGGCAGTCGCCATCAACGACGCGAACGTCACCAACTCCGCCACGGTCGCCGGCACGGCGAACGGTCCGGCAACGGTGAAGGCACTGGTCACGTCCGCGGGTGACGCGCAGAGCGAGTTCAACGCCACCGCGACCTCCGGCGCGGGCGGCGGGACCGTCAGCGTCGCCGGCTCGCTCGCGCTCAACATCGTCAATCTCCACACCAGCGCGACCATCACCGGCACGGTCACCGCCGGCACCGGCGACGTGTCCATCGCCGCGGGCTCGAGCGCGGATTCGTCGGCCGACGCGCACGCCGCTCAGGCTCCGGCGGAAGGCACGGGCGCCGCCTCCTCGCTCGGCATCGGCGCGGCGGTCGCGGTGAGCCTCATCGATGACAGCACCGACGCGTCGCTCACCGGCACGCTCGTCGGCGGTCGCAACCTCACGCTGACGGCGAACACCATCGACGGGGCGACGAGCAGCTCGAAGACCGGCGCCGCCGGCGGCAACGTCAGCCTGGTCCCATCGGTCGCGATCACGCTCTCGAACGTCACGACCACCGCGCTCGTCGCGCCGCTCGCGGACCTCCTGATCACCGGCGCGTTCGGTGCGAGCGCGGACCAGTCGGCATCGGCGGGTACGGATGCCGAGGGTGACGCGGAAGGTTCGTCCGCGGCCATCGGCGTTTCGGTCGCGCTGACCATCGCGAACCACCGCAGCGAAGCGACGCTCGCGCGGAACCTCACCGCGAACGGCGCGGTCTCGCTGTCCGCCACGGGCTCGTCGGACAGCTCCGCCAGCGCGACCGCTTCGGCCTCGGGCGCGCCGGAGGACAGCTCGGGCGGCGCGGCGCCGGCCGACAGCACCGGCAGCGGTCACGCCGGCACCGGTGTCGACGACACGGTTGCCAGCCAGCGCAGCTTCGCCGACGCGACGTCGTCCTCGAACGGCGGCAGCGGTGCGGGTGGCGCCGACCCGACGCCGAGCGCAGCGACGAGCTCGGGCGGCGTCAATGTCGCGGCCGCGGTCGCGATCAACCTCGCGAAGACGATCTCGCGCGCCACGCTCGTCGGTCCGATCGCGGTGAGTGCCGGCGGACTCTTCACGCTGTCGACCGCCGCCAACACCGACGCGCAGGCCACGGCCGACGGCAGCGCGGTCAACACCTCGGCCGACGCGAGCGCGCCGGCTGACTCGAGCGGTGGCGGCTCGAGCGATGCTCCCAGCGACTCGAGCTCGGGTGTGAACATCGGCGCGGCCGTCGCGATCAACTACGCGAAGATCGCGAACGAGGCGATCCTGCCCGCTGGGGCGACGGTCACCTCGAACGGCGCGACGATCGAGGCGCTGATGAACTCCGAGCACGAGCTCGGCGCAGCGGCGACGAGCGGGGCGGGCGGCGGGTCCGTCAGCGTCGCGGGCTCGCTCGCGATCGACATCGAGAACATCGCGACGACCGCGCTCATCGCCGGGACGCTCACCGCGGGAACGGGCGCGGTCGCGATCACGGCGACCTCGAACGCAGCGTCAGAGGCGAGCGCCTTGCCAAGCGACTCGACGACCAGCGCGAGCTCGGTCGGCATCGGTGCGTCCGTCGCGCTCGCGATCGTCGACGACACGACCACCGCGCTTCTCGGCGGCACGCTGAACGGCGGCGGCGACGTCACGCTCGCGGCGAAGACCGAGCACGGGCTCGCGGTGCACGCGAAGACCGGCGCGGCCGGCGGCAAGGTCGCCATCGTTCCGTCGGTCGCGATCGCGCTCTCGACGGTCACGACGACCGCGACAGTCAGCGCGAGCGCGACGCCGCTGAACATCGGCGGCGCGTTCAGCGCGAGCGCGGATCAGAGCGCCTCGGCCGGCACGATCGCCGAGGGCGATGCGCAGGGCGCGTCGGCCGCGATCGGTGTCTCGCTCGCGCTGACGATCGCGAATCACCGGAGCGAGGCGTGGCTCGCGCGCGACCTGACCGCGGTCGGCGCCGTGTCGCTCAGCGCCGACGGATCGTCGGACAGCTCGGCGAGCGCGACCGCGTCCGCGTCCGGCGCGCCCGCGGACTCCTCGCCCAGCGCCGCGCCCGCGGATCCGAGCTCGAGCGGCGTGACCCAGCAGGTGAACGAGCAGCGTGGCTTCGCGAACACGACGCGATCGAGTAACGGCGGCGGTTCGACCGACGGTGCCGACAACACGCCGGCCGCATCGACCTCGTCCGGCGGCGTCAGCGTCGCGGCGGCGGTCGCGGTGAACCTCGCGAAGAGCTGGTCGCGCGCGACGCTCGCCGGTCCGATCACTGTGAACGCGGGCGGACGATTCACGCTCGGGACGTCCGCGAACACCGACGCGTTCGCGCGCGCCGACGGCACGGCGGTGACGCCGTCCGGCGGAGGTGGCGTGAGCATCGGCATCGCCGTCGCGATCAACAAGGTCGACATCGTCAACACCGCCATCCTGCCCGGCGGGAACACGGTGACCTCGCAGGGCGCGACGATCCAGGCGCTGATGCACTCGACGCACACGCTCGGGGCGTCGGCGAAGTCGGGGGCGGGTGGTGGCTCCGTCGGTATAGCCGGCTCGGTCGCCATCGACCTCGAGAACATCACGACGACCGCGTCACTTGCCGGATCGCTGAACGCGGGCACCGGCAGCGTGATCATCCGGGCGGCCTCCGACTCCGACAGCAACGTCGCCGCGACGCCCGCCGAGGTCACGTTGTCGCAGGCCGCATCGACGCCGCAGGCCTTCCACGTCCTGAGCATCACCGACATCAACCCTGACTCGTCGGACACCGACGCCCACGATCCCGACAGCGCGTCCGGTGGTCGCGTGAACGGCCTCGGCGCGGTCGCGGGCAGCAAGACGATCGTGTACGCGGCGACCGAATGGGGCGGGCTGTACAAGACGACCGACGGCGGCCAGCACTGGTCGTTCCTCGCCGGGCACCGGCCGCTCGCGACCTGGGACGTCGAGGTCGACCCGAGCGCCGCCTCGCGCGTGTACGCCACTTCTTTCTACGACGGCCGCGTCAACAGCCTCGCCGGGATCAACGTGAGCAACGACGCCGGCGCGACGTGGACGCGTCCCGCGACCGCGACGCCGGCGGCCGCGTTCAACTGCGACGCGTCGCGCAAGAGCGAGCCCTCCGCGTTCGGCATGAGCATCCGACCGGACGCGCCGAGCAACGTGTTCGTCGGGACCAACTGCGGCGTCGCCGTCAGCACCGACTCCGGTGCGACATGGACGTTCGTCGACCCGACGCCCGGCACGCCGGCGGGCGACATCTGGGACGTCGTCGCGCAGGGCGGTGGCCCGACCGGTCAGGGGATCGTCGACGTCTGCGGCGACGACGGACACTTCCGCTCGACCGACGGCGGCCTGACCTGGGTCGGCGGTCCGGTCGGCGTTCGGGTCTTCGAGTCGGACGACGGTGGCGCGACCTGGCCGACCGAGTTCAACGTCGCCTCGAACGCGCAGGGCCGCATTCCGTTCGTCGTCACGAACCAGCGTTCAGACGTCGGCGCGGCCGACATGTTCGATCTCTGGTACGGAGACGTCAGCCTCTATCGCGCGAGCTGCACCTCATTCGTCGCGGGCGCGCGCTGCCCGACCGCGAACAACTGGTTCGGTCCGTTCACCCGCGATGCCGCCGGACTGCCGCCGCCCGCGACACAGGGCGCGCACGACGACGTCGGCGATCTCGTCTTCGACATGAGCGTCGCGAACGACCGCTGCCCGAACATCTTCTCGTCGGACGGCGGCGTGTACCGCAACACCGACACCACCGCCACCTGCCAGAGCCCGCAGTTCGAGCAGCCGATCGTGACGCCGCACGCGCTGTGGCTGATGGCGATGAGCGGCGTGCATCGATCGGGCGACGCCGCCGAGGACCTCTACTTCGGGGTGCAGGACAACGGCACGTTCGGAACGCTGAACGCCGGTGCCGCGAAGCCGGCCTGGCACAACCCGGATTGCTGCGACGTCTTCGACTTCTCCGCCGACGCGAACCGCGTGGTCTACACGGGCTGCTGCTACGGCGGCGTCGAGGTCATGTTCCTCAGCGGACCGGGTCTCGTCGGCGGCGCGCAGCTGCCCACGGCCTCGCAGCCGCCGGGAAACATGCTCGGCTTCCGCCCGATGGACGCGCTCGACCGTATCGCCGACAAGCAGTACGTCATCGTCACCGACTCGGGCGTCTACTACACCACCGACATCACCGCGGCGACGGTGACCTGGACACAGATCCCCGGCGCACCGGCGACCGCGTGCGCGGTACGGGTCGCGGACACCACCGGCTCACCCGGCACGCCGACCTTCTTCATCCAGGCGGGCATCTGCAACGAGCGCACGATGGGCCTGAACGGCGACGAGCTGTGGCGGACCACCGGCACCACCGGCGCGACCTGGACGCAGATCGACAACACCAGCGGCCTCACCGGCGGCGTCGGGATCTTCGCCGTCGACCCGAAGAACTCCAGCCGCCTCTACGCGTCGAACATGGCCGCGTCGGGCGTTCCGCAGATGGTGTCGTCGACGAACGCAGGCACCGCCTGGACGAAGGACAGCCAGCTCGACGCGTTCATGACCGGACACGGCGCGTTCCGCTACACGACGCAGCGCGGATTCGGGAACTTCACCAACATCTCGCCCGGCGTCGGTGGAGCGGGCGTCTACGGCTACGCGCAGCCGTCGCTCCTCGCGTACGACCCCGACGACCCGAACCTCATCGTCGCCGGCGGTCGTGACTCCGGCGTCTTCCTCAGCACGAACAAGGGCGCGGACTGGCACCTGCTCACCGATCCGTTCACCTCGGACACCTCGGGAACGCCGAACCTGCCGCGTCCATGGTTCGCGCACTTCGAGCACCTCTCCGACACCGACGTGAACATCTACATCGGCACGCAGGGCCGCGGCGTCTGGAAGATCAAGATCCGCCTGCCGAAGCCAGGCGACAGCAACACGACCGTCGGCGTCGGCATCGGCGCATCGGTCGCCGTCGGCCTCGTCGACGACACGACGACCGCATCGATCACCGGCACGCTCGTCGGCGGCGCGGACCTCACGATCAACGCGTCGACGCAGCACCTGCTGAGCGTCAGCGCGAAGACCGGCGCGGCCGGCGGCGATGTCGCGGTCACGCCCGCCGTGGCGATCGCGCTGTCGAACGTCACCACGACAGCGACGGTCGATCCGAACGCGACACCGCTGGCCATCAGCGGATCGTTCACCGCGAGCGCGGACCAGACGGCGTCCGCCGGCACGAGCGCCTCGGGCGACGCGCAGGGCTCGGACGCCGCGGTCGGGCTGTCGCTCGGACTGACCATCGCCAATCACAACAGCACCGCCACCTTGGAGCGCGACCTGACCGCCGGTGGCGACGTCACGATCAGCGCCGACGGTTCGTCCGACAGCTCGGCCAACGCGCACGCGTCGGCCGCGGGCGCGCCAGGGGAATCGTCGGGTGGCGCGAGCGGCAGCGGCGTCGACGACCAGGTCGCGCAGCAGCGCGGCTTCGCCGACACGACCTCGACGAGCAACGGCGGCCACGGCACCGGCGGCACGGGGACGCCTTCGGCGTCTACATCGGACGGCGGCGTATCGGTCGCCGCCGCGGTGGGCATCAACCTCGCCACGACGACATCGCTCGCGACGGTCGCCGATAACGTGACGATCCACGCGGGTGGCCGCTTCACGCTCGCCACATCCGCGGACACCGACGCGCAGGCCGCGGCCGATGGCAGTGCGGTCCAACCGCCCAGCGACTCGAGCGGCAGTGGCAGCAGCGGCGCGAGCAGCGACGGAAGCGGCGGCGGCGTCTCGATCGGCGCGGCGGTCGCGATCAACGACGCGCAGATCCACAACCAGGCGATCCTCCCGACGAACGCGGTCGTCACGGCCACGAACGGCGCGACGATCGCCGCGGTCATGGGCTCGACGCACGAGGTCGGCGCGTCCGCGAAGAGTGGCGCCGGCGGCGGATCGGTGAGCATCGCCGGCTCGGTCGCGATCGACATCGTCAACATCCAGACCGACGCGCTGCTGTTCGGGACGCTGACGGCCGGGCCAACGGGCGACGTGAACATCACCGCGACCTCGCACATGACCGGCGCGACGGACGCGACGCCCGCAGACGCCCCCGCCGACAGCTCGGGCGGCGCCTCCGGCGTCACCGCCGGATCGGTCGGGATCGGCGCATCGGTCGCCGTCGCACTCGTCGACGACGTCACGCGCGCGGAGCTGATCGGGACGCTGAACGGCGGACACAACGTCACCATCGCCGCGACGACGTCCGACGCGATGGCGACACACGCGAAGACCGGCGCGGCTGGTGGCGACGTTGCCGTCGTCCCGTCGGTCGCGATCACGCTCTCCAACGTCACCACGCTCGCGACGATCGGCGGCGGCGCCGACCTGAACATCACCGGCGCGTTCAGCGCGTCGACCGATCAGAGCGCGTCCGCCGGCAGCACCGCCGAAGGCGATGCGCGGGGCAAGGACGCCGCGATCGGCGTGTCGCTGGCGCTCACGATCGCGAACGACTCGAGCGAGACGACGCTGGTGCGGAACCTGTACGCGGGCGGCGCCGTCACCCTCGCCGCCGAGGGCTCCTCGGACAGCTCCGCGAGCGCGAAGGCGGGTGCCGCCGGCGCACCGGGAGATGCGAGCGGCAGCGCGGGCGCGCCGGCGGATTCCACGTCCGGCAGCGTCACCCAGCAGGTCGCGGGTCAACGCGGGTTCGCGGACCAGACCTCGAGGGGCAACGGCGGCAGCGGGGACGGCGGGGCGGCGAACACGCCGAACGCCGACACCTCCGACGGCGGCGTCTCCGTCGCTGCGGCGGTCGCCATTAACCTCGCGCGATCGATGTCTCGCGTGCTCATCGCGCCCGTGACCGTGCTGTCGGGTGGGCTCTTCACGCTCCGGACCTCCGCCGACACCGATGCGACCGCGACCGCGGATGGCAGTGCCGCGCAGTCGCCGACCGACGCGAGCGCGCCGGCGGACTCGAGCGGCGGCGGATCGAGCGGCGCTCCGAGCGATTCGAGCTCGGGCGTCTCGATCGGCGTTGCCGTCGCGATCAACTACGTACGCGTCTTCAACCTCGCGGTCCTGCCGATCGACGCGACGGTCATCTCGCACGGCGCGACGATCCAGGCGCTCTCGGGTGGCATGGACGAGCTCGGCGCGAGCGCGACGAGCGGCGCGGGCGGTGGCTCCGTCGGCATCGCGGGCTCGGTCGCGATCGACATCGAGAACATCGACACCGAGGCCGTCATGGCGGGCGTCCTCACCGCGGGTACCGGCGATGTGACGATCGCCGCGGCCTCGCACGCCACGAGCAACGTCGAGGCCTTGCCGAAAGAATCGGGCGTCTCCGGCGTCGGGTCCGTCGGCATCGGCGCGTCGGTCGCGGTCGCGATCGTGGACGACCTGACGACCGCGTCGCTGCTGGGCCAGCTCAACGGCGGCGGCAACCTCACGCTGACGGCGAACACGTCGCACTTCCTCACGACGCACTCCAAGACGGGCGCCGCGGGCGGCAACGTTGCGGTGGTCCCGAGCGTCGCGATCGCGCTGTCGAATGTCACGACCACGGCGACCGTGAACTCGGGCATCCCGCTCGGGATCGGTGGCGCGTTCAGCGCGACCGCCGATCAGTCCGCGTCCGCGAACACGACCGCCGAGGGCGACGCGCAGGGCAAGAGCGCGGCGGTCGGCGTCTCGCTCGCGCTGACGATCGCGAACCACAGCACCGAGGCGACGCTCCTGCGCAACCTGAGCGCGGGCGGCGCCATAACGCTCGCGGCGCACGGTTCGTCGGATAGCTCGGCGACCGCGAAGGCGTCGGCAGCGGGCGCGCCCGAAGATTCGTCGGGCAGCGCCGGTGCCCCCGCGGACAGCACCAGCGGCGGGCACCCGGGCACGGGTGTCTCGGACCAGGTCGCGTCGCAGCGCGGCTTCCTCGATACGACCCATTCGAGCAACGGCGGCGGCGCGAGCGACGGTGGCGACAGCACGCCGAGCTCCGATACGAGCGACGGCGGCGTCTCGGTCGCGGCCGCGGTCGCGATCAACCTCGCGAAGACCACCTCGCGCGCGACGATCGGTCTGGTGTCCATCTTCACGCCGACCGGGCGCTTCACGCTGTCGACCTCCGCGGACACCGACGCGTTCGCTCTGGCCGACGGCAGCGCGGTGCAGCCGGTCGACGCGAGCTCCAGCGGGAGCAGCGGCTCCGGCGGATCGGGTGGATCCGGTGGATCGAGTGACGGCTCGAGCGACTCCTCGGGTGGCGGCGTCTCGGTCGGCGTCGGCGTCGCGATCAACTACGCGAAGATCCGCAACGAGGCGATCCTGCCGGCCGGCGCGAACGTCTACTCGGTCGGCGCGACGATCGAAGCGCTCATGGGCTCGACGCACGAGCTCGGTGCCTCCGCGACGAGCGGCGCCGGCGGCGGATCGGTCGGCGTCGCTGGGTCGGTCGCCATCGACATCGAGAACATCGAGACGACCGCGCGACTGGCGGGCATCCTCACCGCCGGCACGGGCGTGGGCGCCGACGTCGCGATCACCGCGACGTCGCACGCGACGAGCGACACGAAGGCGCTGCCGGAGGAATCGACCGGCGGCGTGTCCGGCGCGTCGAGCGTCGGCGTGGGCGCTTCCGTCGCGGTCGCGATCGTCGACGACACGACCACCGCCGAGCTGACCGGCGTGCTCATGGGTGGTCGCAACGTGACGCTCGCCGCGACGACCTCGCACGGCATGACGACGCACGCCAAGACCGGCGCCGCGGGCGGCAAGGTCGCGGTGGTCCCGAGCGTCGCCATCGCGCTGTCGAACATCACGACGACGGCGACCGTCGGCCCGAGCGGGACCCCGCTCGACATCGGCGGCTCGTCGCGCTCGCGCTCACGATCGCGAACCACCGCAGCGAAGCGACGCTCGGGCGCAACCTCACCGCGACCGGCGCGGTGACGCTCGCGGCGCACGGTTCGTCCGACAGCTCCGCCACCGCTCACGCCAGCGCCGCGGGCGCGCCGGGCGATGCCTCCGAGGGCGCCGCCGCCGCACCCGCCGATGCGACCAGCGGTGGCCACGCGGGCACCGGCGTCTTCGACCAGATCACGTCGCAGCGGAGCTTCGCCAACACGACCCGTTCGAACAACGGCGGGAGCTCGAGCGACGGCGGCGACAGCACGCCGCAGACGAACACCAGCGACGGCGGCGTGTCGGTAGCCGCGGCCGTCGCGATCAACCTCGCGAAGACGACGTCGCGCGCGACACTGGCCGGTCCGATCAGCGTCGTCGCCGGCGGTCTGTTCACGCTGTCGACGTCCGCCGACACCGATGCCTCCGCGACGGCCGACGGCAGCGCGGTCCAGCCGACCGAGGCCAGCTCGAGCGGAAGCTCCGGCGGGTCGGGCGGCTCAGGCGGATCGGGCGACTCCGGCGGATCGGGCAGCTCCGGCGCATCGAGCGACTCGTCCGGCGGCGGTGACTCGATCGGCGTCGCGGTGGCGGTGAACTACGCGAAGATCCGCAACGAGGCGATCCTGCCGGCCGGCGCGATCGTGACCGCGACGGGCGCGACGATCGCGGCGCTCATGGCCTCCACGCACGAGCTCGGCGCCAGCGCCACCAGCGGCGCCGGCGGCGGTTCCGTCGGCGTGGCCGGCTCGGTCGCGATCGACATCGAGAACATCGAGACGACCGCGTCGCTCGCCGGCACGCTCCACGCGGGCACCGGCGCGAGCGCGGACGTGACGCTCACCGCGACGTCCAACACCGTGGCGACGAACAACGCGCTGCCCTCGAACGGCGGCGTGAGCGGCGCGTCGAGCGTCGGCGTCGGCGCGTCGGTCGTCGTCGCCGTCATCGACGACACGACGCGCGCCTCCATCACCGGCCTTCTCACCGGCGGCGACGACGTCGCGCTGCACGCGACCACGACGCACGCCGACAACACGATGGCGAAGACCGGCGCGAGCGGCGGTGGCGACAGCATCGCGCCCGGCATCGCGATCGTCATCTCGAACGTCACGACGCAGGCCTGGCTCGGCATCGGCACGCCGCTCAGCGTCAGCGGCGATGTCGAGCTTCGCGCCGAGCAGACAGCTTCCGCGATCACCGCGTCGGCGGGCGATACGCAGGGCGACAAGGTCGCGGTGGGCGTCGCGTTCTCACTGACGATCGCGCACCACACCGTTCAGGCCTGGACCGACCGCAGCGTCACCGCCGGCGACGCGGTCAGCATCCTCGCGCTCGGCTCGTCCGACACCGCGAGCGACTCGTCCGCCAGCGCGGCCGGCGCGCCGGGTGACGGCAGCGAGGGCGCGCCGTCCGGTGGCATCGACGGCCTGGTCTCGCAACAGCGTTCGTTCGGCAACGACACCTCGACGAGCAACGGCGGCACCGGGAGCGGCACGAGCGGCGGTGGCTCGGCCTCCTCGTCGGACGGATCGGTGAGCGTCGCTGCCGCGGTCTCGATCAACATCGCGTTCACGCGGTCCGAGGCCTGGATCCAGGACGGCCGAGCGATCACCGCCGGTGGCGCAGTGACGATCAAGTCGTCCGCGAACACGGACGCCGCCGCGGGCGCGGATGGCACAGCGGTGGCGAGCGGGAGCGACGGTGTCGGGGTCGGCGCCGCGATCGCGATCAACTACGTCGAGCTGACCAACAGCTCGACCGTCGGCAACACGACGATCACGTCGAACGGTCTGGACATCGAAGCGGTCATGACCTCGGTGCCGACCGCCGGCGGTCCGGACGTGACGAGCACGATGAAGGCCACGGCCAACTCCGGCGCCGGCTCGAAGAAGACCGGCGTGGCCGGCGCGCTCGCGCTGAACATCGTGAACACGCAGCACACCGACGCTCTGGTGCCCGGCGGCGCGAACGTGACCGCGGGCACCGGCAACGTCACCCTCGTGGCCGAGAGCACCGAGCAGGACACCACCAGCGCGACCTCGACCGCGAAGGCCGGCAAGACCGGCGTGGGCGCCTCGATCGCGCTGAACATCCTCATCGACGCCCGCACGCGCGCCGAGATCCAGGACGGCGCCCAGTTCGCCGGCGGCCACGACGTCTCGATCACCGCCGACATGACGCGGACGATCGAGACCACCATCGTCGCCGGCGCGAGCAGCAGCGGTGGCACGGCGGTCGCCCCCGGCGTCGCGCTCGTCGTCGACTACAAGGATCACGCGCTCGCGCGCCTCGGCACCGTGAGCGGCCCCGGCCTCACCGCCTCCGGCGCCGTCACGATCCGCGCGACGCACACCGCGGACGCGTCGAAGACCACGGCCGAGGCGAACGCATCTGGCGACAGCGCCGTCGGCGCGGACGTTTCGATCAACCTGCTCATCGACTGGGACACCATCGCCGAGGTCGCGCGCGACCTCTCCGGCACGTCCGTCTCGATCATCGCGGAGTCCACGACCAAGACCGCGGTCGAGGCGCACGCCAGCACGTCGGGCGCGGACTCGTCGGGTGACGACGCAGACAAGACGTCGAACAAGCAGGTCAACGGCAACAACCCGAACACCAACAGCCTGGGCGTCGGGTCGCTCCCGTCCGCCACGAGCGGCGCGGACACCGGCGGCGGCACGAAGTCGGGTGGCCTCGACAAGGGCAACAGCGAGACCACGGACAACACCGGCAACGACAACAGCGGAGAGAAGGTCGGCGTCGCCGCCGCGATCGGCGTGAACGTCGTCCTGACCAAGAACATCGCGCGGATCTCCGGCGCCCGCACCGTCACGGGCACCAGCGGCGCGGTCACCGTCAGCGCGCGCAACCAGACCGACGCGACCGCGATCGCCACGGGCCTCGCGGTCCAGCTGAGCTCCGGGAGCAGCGGCGGCGGCGGTGGCGGCGGTGGTGGTGGTGGCGGCGGAGGCGGCGGCGGTGGCAGCAGTGGCACGACCGTCGGCGCGGCCGTCGGACTCAACGTGGTGCTCATGGAGAACACCGCGCGGATCGACGACAACGCTCACATCACCGGCAACAGCATCACGGTGGAGGCGATCACGCCGGTCGGCGAGAGCAACGACCTGATCGCCTGGGGCCTCTCGGCGTCCGGCGGTCAGTCGCAGAAGGCCGTTGCCGGCTCGCTCGCGGTCCAGGTCGTGAAGTACGAGACCATCGCGTCGGTCGGCAAGGGCGCGACGCTGGACTCGAGCGACACGCTCACCGTGAACGCGACCGCACCGCTCGGTCTCCAGAGCCTCGCGCTCTCGCTCGCCGCGACGACGGGTGACGTCGGCGTCGGCATCTCGATCGTCGTGAACGTCCTGTTCGACATCAAGACGCTCGCGTACATCGACGCGGCCGACGTCGCCGGCCAGCGCACGTCGGTCCACGCGACCAACGGCATCAGCGTGACCGCGACATCGTCGCTTTCGCCGCTCCACCCGGACAAGTCGAAGACGCGGGTCGATCTGCCGGCGGTGAGCTCCGTCGCGATCGCCGGCGCCGGCAGCACGGGCGACGACGCGGCGATCGCCGGCTCGATCATCGTCGACGTCCTCGAGCTCCAGACGAGGGCCTACATCGCCGACGGCGCGCAGGTGAACCAGACCAGCGCGAGCGGCGGTGCGCTGCAGACGATCGCGATCGCGGCGGACGACCACACCAAGCTCGTGAACGTCGCGGGCTCGCTCGCCTTCACGAGCGGCAGCGCCGGCGTGGGCGTTTCGATCGTCGTCGAGGTGCTCGACAAGGACGTCTACGCGTACATCGGAAACAACGCGCACGTCTCGGCCGGCGGGAACGTGACGCTCAACGCCACCTCACGCGAGGAGCTGTTCGAGCTCGTCGTCTCGGGCGCCGCGTCGACCGACGAGGCGGCCGTCAGCGGCGCGATCCTCGTCGTGGTCAACAACGAGGTCGGCGGGCACAAGACCACCGCCTACATCGGTGACGGCGCGATCGTGCACGCGGGCGGCAGGGTCGACGTCATCGCGAGCGACATCGCCGACAAGTGGGACCTCGCCGCGGGCAACGTCGGCGGCGGCGATTCGGCCGGCGTCGGCGCATCGGTGCTCGTCGTCGTTCGCGAGGGCAACGTGGACGCGAGCGTCGGCACGGGTGCGAACGTCCAGGCGAACGGCGGCACGGGCCTGACCGTGTCGGCGACGCAGAGCGAGAACTTCCTGATGATCGCCGTCGGTGGTTCGGGAGGCGGGGACGCCGGCATCGCGGGCGCGGTGATCGTGGACGTCGTCGATAACACGACGACGGCTCACGTCGACCCGTCCGCGGTGGTCGGCGGCTCGAGCGCCGCGGTCCACGTCTCCGCGACGGACAACACCACCTTGCTGGGCATCGCCGGCACGATCACGATCGGCGGCACCGCCGCGGTCGGCGCGGGCATCGACGTCGAGGTCCTCACGAAGGACACCGAGGCGTCCGTCGCGCACGACGCGCAGGTCACCGTGATCGGCGACGTCACCGTCGACGCCGCGTCGAGCGAGAACGTCACGTCGGTCGCGGTCGGTGGCGGGTTCGGTGGCGACGCGGCCGTCAACCTGAACGCCGGCGTGTCGGTCTTCAGCATCACGACGAAGGCGTTCATCGGCGATAGCGCGCAGGTCGCCGCGGACGGCAGCGTGCGCGTGGCGGCGGACGAAGCGCTGAAGCTCGACATCATCGGCGGCAACATCAGCGCCTCCGGCACGGCCGCCGTCGGCGCCGCGGCCGCGGTCCCGGTCGTGACGAAGGAAACGCACGCCTACATCGGCGACAGCGCGCACGTGAACGCGGCCGGTGGCGGCGCCGTGAGCGTGAAGACCGGCGGCTACACCGTGAAGCCGATCGACACGCGCTTCGCGCCCACGACGCGTCCCGACGGCACCATCGGCGCCGTCGACACCGGTGCGAACACGATCGACCTCGGCTACGGACAGGACCCGGGTTACACGAACGGGCTCGCCACCGGTCAGAAGGTCATCTACGACAACGGTGGCGGCACCGCCATCCCGGGTCTTCTCGAGCTCACGTGCTGCGACGCGGACGGGCACGACTACCCCAAGCCCTACTACGTGATCCTCGACAGCGGCAACAAGGTCAAGCTGTCGGAGACGTACTGCGGCGCCGTCGGCCCGGTCGGCAAGACCATCGATCCCGAGACCGGCTTCGAGATCAACTGCACCGGCCCGGTCACGCCGGTCGACCTCACGCCGACCTCATCGACCACGCTCTACGGCGAGAACCACCGCCTGGTGCGCCTCGACCAGCCGAGCGTAAAGAAGGACCAGTCGCCGCGGTTCGACCCGAACACCGACCGCATCGGCAACACGCTGCACCTGCCGTACACGCCGAGCAGCTCGGCCGGCGGCGACTCGACGGCGGCGCCGATCGTCAGCGGCGCGAAGGTCGTCTACAGCTCCGGCGGCGGCACGCCGATCGGCGGCCTGGCCGACGGTCAGACGTACTACGCGATCATCGACGACGCGTCGCACCCGGAGAACGTGCGTCTCGCCGCGACGAAGTGCGACGCGATCGGCAAGAACGGAACGGCCACGAACCCCGGCTCGGCCAGCCCGGGCGACGACAACTACTGCCCGGACGGTCCGCTCCTGCCGCAGGACATCACGCTCTCCGGCGGCGCGACCGGCCGCGGCCACAGCCTGGTCCCGCACGGATCGCAGCCGTCCGGTGACCCGAGCCAGAGCGGCCCGCGCACCATCACGGCGAACAGCACCACCTTCCGCGGCGTGAGCGTCACGGCGACGAACAGCGACGACATCGCGGCGATCGGCGTGTCCGCCGGCGTCGCGGGCACGGTCGCGGTGAACATCAGCGGCACCGTCGACGTGGTCACGGTCCGGACCGAGGCGCACATCGGCTCGAACGCCCAGGTCAACTGCGGTGCCACCTGCGCCACGAACGTGGCGAGCCCGAATGCCGAGCAGTCGGTGCTCGTCGCGGCCGGCAACAGCTACCACGAGCTCGGCATCGCCGCGACGGTCGCCATCGGCGGCACCGCCGGCGTCGGTGTCGGCGCGGGCGTCCACCTGGTCAAGATCTTCACCGACTCGTACATCGGCGGCGGCGCGGTCGTGAACGCCGCGAAGGACGGCGTCATCTCCGTCGTCGCCGGCGCGGCCGGTGGTGAGGTCGGCGTCGCCGGCACGTTCACCGTGACCCTGATGGACCTGCACACGCACGCCTGCCTCGGCGACTGGGTCAAGCCGACCGCGGTCGATCAAGAAGATGTCACGCACGCCTGCTACGCGTCGACGAACGGCGTGACGATCAACGCCGGCAACAACGTGCTCGTGGCGGCGCGCGACGACAGCAAGATGCTGCAGATCACCGCGAGCCTCGCCGGTGGCTACGTCGGCGTCGGCGTGGCGGTCGGCGTCGCGGTCTTCAACAAGGACACGCAGGCCTACATCGGTCAGAACAGCACGATCAACGCGAAGGCGCAGGCCGGATCGGCCCTCGCCGGCATCTACGTCGGCACCGTAACGTCGAACGGCTTCGGCACGACGTCGAGCTTCCACGGCCTCGCCGTGCAGACGACCGCGAGCGAAGACTTCTTCGGGCTCTCGGCGAGCGCGGGCGGCGGCTTCGTCGGCGTGGCCGGCGGCGTCGGCGTCACGCTGCTGCACGCCACGTCGAAGGCGTTCATCGCCGGCGGCACC
>VBEZ01000084.1 GCA_005882255.1 Chloroflexota bacterium
TGGTCAGGAAGTCGGGCTACGCGCGGGAGCGGCCCACAGAGCTCGCAACGCTCACCGACCCCCGCGTGCGTGCCGCGATCACGGACCTGGGCATCACGCTCGCGACGTTCGTCGATCTATGAGGAAGGCGCTCTGGGTCGTACGCGACCGCATCACGACCGCGAAGGCGATCGACGATCTTCTCGCCGACGCGACGACGCGCGGAATCTTCGACGTCGTCGTCCAGGTGCGCGGCCGCGGCGATGCGTACTACCGCTCCGAGCTCGAGCCGCAGGCGCTCGCCCTGGCCGGCAGCGACCTCGATCCGCTCGACCACCTCGTGCGCTTCGGCGCCGCGGTGGGGGTGCGGATCCATGCCTGGGGCAACGTGTTCTTCGTCTGGTCGGACAAGAACGGCGCCCTGCCGAGCTCGCCCGCGCACATCGTGAACCGTCATCCGGACTGGCTGCTCCGCCCCGGCGGCGTCCGATACCTCGATCCCGTCGGCGGCTCGGATTGGGAGGGCATCTACACCGATCCGGCGAACGAAGCGGCCCGGGAGCACACGCTCGCCGTGTTCGCCGACATCGTGACGCGCTACGCGGTCGAAGGCTTCCACTACGACTACGTCCGCTACCCGCAGGTCACCTACGCCACCGGTCCGGACGATCACGAGTACGTCACTGCCCTCGTGCGCGAAGGCGCGAAGCGACTGCGCCGCGCTCGACCGGGCATCGTGATCTCCGCCGCGGTGTTCCCCGACCCGGCCGTCGCGCGCGACCGCGTGTTGCAGCGCTGGCCCGAGTGGGCCGCGGAGGGTCTCGTCGATGTGTTGTGCCCGATGGCATACCGCCGCGAAACCGCGGAGGTCGAACGCGTGCTGTCTCGCGCGCGCGCGGCCGCGCCAAACGTCGAGATGTGGGGCGGTCTCATGGCGTACAAAGGAGAGCGCGACCTGCTGCACGATCAAGTACGCGCGGCGTCGCGCGCGGGTTGCGAAGGCGTGATCCTCTTCGCGTACGACCCCGATTCTCGCGATCTTCTGGACGTTTTCGCCCGCGCTTAGGGGGCGGGGTACTCTCTTGTCCCCGTGCCGAACGAACCGACACCAACACCGGTCGCAGCGACACCTCCCGAGGAGCCGCGACGTCCCGACCCCCTGGCGGCGGCGGTCGCTGAGGGCGTCGTGCGCCTACGCCGGGAGGCGGGTCTCTCCGAGCGCGCGGCGGCACGCAAGCTCGGCACCTCGCAGACGCAGCTGCGTCGCATGGAGGATCCGCGGTACCTCCCTTCGCTCCGTTCCCTGCAGCGCGTCGCGCTCGCGTATGGCTACAAGCTGAGCGTCGCGTTCGAGCATGAGGACGCGGTCGCGAAGCGGGCCGCGCCGGCGAAGGAGCCGAAGCCGAAGCGGGCCGCGACTAGAGGGTCCGCGTCACCTTCGAAAGGCCGGCGGGCTTCTCCGGGTCGCGGCCGTGGCGGCGCGCGACGTGCGCCGCGACGTGCTGCGCAGCGACGACGAGCACGATCGGGCTGAGCAGCTCGCCCACCGCGCGCCGCAGCAGCACCGCGTCATCCACCTTCGCCGCGAGTGCCTCGTCGTCCGTGATCGCGTAGACGCGAGCGCCGCGCCGGCGCAGCGCGGCCGCCAGTGAACGTGTCTCGCGCTCGGTAGCGCCACGGGCCCCGAGGATGAGCACCGGCGTGCCGCGCTCGAGGAGCGCGCGTGGACCGTGCGCGAAGTCCGCGTTCGAATACGGCTCGGCCCAGACCCGCGCGAGCTCCTTGATCTTCAGCGCGGTCTCGAGCGCCGCGGCATAGCCGTACCCGCGACCGAGGACGACGAGCGCGCGGGCCGATCCGATCTTGCGCGCGATCCGGGCCGCCTCGGGCTCGCTGTCGACCGCCTCGCGCATCGCCTGCGGTAAGTCCGCGAACTGGAGCGGCCGCGAGGCGGCCGCGCCCGCGAGCATCGCGAGCGCGACACACGACGACGTGTATGTCTTCGTCGCCGCGATCGCGCGCTCCGGTCCGCAGCGAAGCTCGAAGACGTGTTCGGCCGCACGGGCGAGCGCGGACGACGCGCGATTGGTGATCGCGATCGTGAGCGCGCCGTCGCGCCGCGCCGCGGCGATCACCGCCGACACATCGGGCGCGGCGCCGGACTGCGAGATCCCGATGACGGCCCCGCCGCCGTAACGCGGCGGCGTGCCGTAGCGCGTGACGAGCGACGGTGCGGCCGACGCGGTCACGATGCTGGCCAGGCCTTCGAAGAGGTACTTGCCGTACGTCGCGGCGTTGTCCGACGAGCCGCGCGCGGCGACGGTGAGGTGCTTCGCGCGAGAAAGGAGCCCGCCAAGGCGGCGGGCGTCCGCGGCGCCTTCGGCGAGCAGCCGGGCCACGGCCGCTGGCTGCTCCCCGATCTCCGAGCGAAGTGACATGAGCGCGATGATGCACGCCAGCGGAGACCCTGCTCGCGCAGGGCCTCCGCGTTGCTGCTAGCGGCGCGACGACGGGGTCGCGTACATCAGCGATCCCGGTGTGGTCAGCAGCTCGCCGGTCTCGAGCAGCGTCTTGAGTCCCGAGAGGATCATCGGCCAGCCGCCATAGAGCTGCTCGTTCGCGCCCTCGCGCAGCTGGTCGTGGGTCACCGTCAGGTGGCAGGAGTCACCGACCGGCTCGATCTCCCAGGTGATCCTCGAGGCGCCTTCCTTCTTCACGTCGTCGTCCCAGAGCGCGACCATCGTCTGCACCAACCGGCGCGGCGGATCGACCTCGAGGTTCTGCCCCTCTCCGAGGAGCGTGTGGCTGCTGGGGTGACTCTGCTCGTAGCGCCCCCCGGCCTTCCAGTCCGACTTGATCCGTGCCCCGAAGTTGTACTTGCTCCGCATCTCGCCATTGGTGATCGCCTCCCAGAGGCGCTCTGGGGTGGTCTTGATGTAGATCTCGAAGACCTTCTTCATCGTTCGTTCTCCAATTCCTTTTTGAGCTCCGCGAGCGCTGACACGTGGGGTTCGGTGTACTTGTCGATCCACCGGTCGTGGATCAACCGGATCGGGACCGGGTTGAGGTAATGCAGCTTGACCCGGCCTGACTTGCGCGCAACGACGAGGCCCGCGTCCTCGAGCAGGCGTAGGTGCTTCATGACTCCGAAGCGCGTCATCTCGAAAGCCGACTCGAGCTCGGTGAGCGTTCGGCCATCACGCTCGAAGAGCCGGTCCAGCAGGAGGCGCCGCGTCGGGTCGGCGAGTGCCTTGAAGACCAGGGCGTCATCGTTCATCAGCGGACACAATAGGTGACTAATCAGTCACATGTCAAGTTCGGAAGGGGCAGGACGAGCGGCCTACTTGTGGCGAGGCCGTCCGGCAGCCCAGCATCCCGCGCCGAGGGGCGGAAAGGTCGAAATGGGGGGACTCCGCACGGCGTTCGCAGCCCTGGCCGGCCACGGTCCGCGGGCACGGCTCGCGGAGCGCGCCGCCGCCGAGCTGGGCGAACGGCTGTCCGCCGACTACATCGTCATGGCGCGCTACGCACCGCGCGACGGCTCCGATGCCGTTCCGCTCGTCGTGCTGGGGCCGAACGGGGTGCTCGTCGTCGAGCCGCGGGACGACGAGGGTGCGCTGGTCTGCTATCAGGACCACTGGTACCGACGGACGGGCCCCGGCACGTCGCATCCGCTTTCGGACTCGCCGTCAAAGCGCGCGCATGCCAACGCGGCGCGCGTGAAGGGCGATCTCGCGAGCGGTGGCTTCATCTACACGCCCGTCGAGAGCGTCGTCGTGCTCACGCGCGGTCAGCCCGAGGACGTTGGCAGCTCGTGCGTCCCGGTGATCGCCGGCATGGATGCGCTCGTGCGTCATCTCGAGGCTCACGCGCGACCGGACAGCTCGACCGAGCACACTCGCGCGCTCGTCGGCGCGCTCTCTGGACCGATCAAGCTCGCAACGGTCTGACCAGCGCGTTCGTTGCAGCCTCTCTGTAGCGAAATGGCCTCGTGGCATCATCGGTTTTCTCGCGCGTGTGCTCGTGCCGGGTCCGGATCCCATGGGTTGGCTCGGCACCATCGTGCTCGGCATCGTCGGCTCGCTGGTCGGCGGATTCCTCGCGAGTCTGCTGTTCACCGGCCAGGCCGTCATCCAGCCCGCGGGCTGGATCGGCTCGATCGTCGGCGCCGTGATCGTGCTGCTCATCTGGCGACAGATGGGCCGTCGCGTCGTCGCCTAAGACCCGCGTTTCGCGATCGCGACCAATTAGGGAGGCCCGCGTCGAGCGGGCCTCCCGCCATTTCAGCCGCCGCGGAGCCCGGCGAAGAGATCGCTCTCGAGCGGAGCTCCGCCCGGCTCCGGGTACTCGCGCGTGAACGTCTCCTCCCTGAAGATCTCTGGCAGCTTCGCGCGCGCCGTCGCCCACATCGCGAGGTCGGGAGCCTGCGTCTGGTGCGCCTCCATCGCGTGCACCTTCGCATCCAGTACGTCGCCGACGTCGATGACCGCGCCGAGCCGGTCGCGCGTCCAGCGCTGCGGCTTCACGTCGAGCGTCTCCATGTACTCCGCGAACGCGGGCATGAGCGATGAGAGCCGATCGATCAGCTCCGCGCCGGCGACGAACCGGTAGCACCGCTTCGCGTGCCAGTGCGCTCCGAGCTCGGGCTCGTGCCGCTGCACGCCCGACAGCTCGATGGCGGTGAGGGCGCGTTCCCCCGCCGCGATGTGGTCCGGATGGCCGTAGCCGCCGTCGGGTCCCCAGATGATCACGACCTCGGGTCGAACCCGCCGCAGCCAGCGCACGATGTCGCGCACGACCCACTCCTCGTTGACATCGGCGAGGCCGCTGTCGGGGTATCGAAGGCAGGTGACGCTCGCCAGACCCATGCGCCGTCCCGCCTCCGCGAGCTCCTTCGCGCGCGTCGGACCGACGAGCTCGCGCGGGACGATGTGGTCGTCGATGCCGGCCCAGCCCTTCTCACCCTCCGTGAGGCAGAGGCTGTGCACCTCGATCCCCTCCCTCGCATATCGGATGAGCGTGCCGCCCGTGCCGAAGGTCTCGTCGTCGGGATGCGCGAGGATCGTCGCGAGCCTCAGGGGCATCGGCGGGGACGATACCCGAGGCTATGCTCGCCGGGTGAGCGGCACTGCGCGGATCGTCGTCGTCGAGGACGACGCGTCGGTGGCGCAACTGGTCACGCTGTACCTGCGGAACGCCGGGTATCTCGTCGAGCACGCGGCGACCGGCGAACGCGCACGCGCCCTCTTCGACGAGGTGAAGCCCGCGCTCGTCGTGCTCGACCTCGGGCTGCCCGACGCGGACGGAGTCGATCTCTTCAACGAGCTGCGTGCTCGCGCGGACACGCCGGTGATCGCGCTCACCGCGCGGGCGGAGGACGCGCAGAAGGTCGCCGGGCTCGACGCGGGCATGGACGACTATCTCGCGAAACCGTTCAATCCGCGTGAGCTGGTCTCACGCGTGCGAGCGATCCTCCGGCGCGCCTCGGGCATGCCCGGAGGCGGTCGCGTCCTCCGTGTCGGCAACCTCAGCGTCGATCCGGCGCGGCACGAGGTGCTGGTCGGTGAGCGCGCCGTCGCGCTGCGCGCGAAGGAGTTCGAGCTTCTCGAAGCGTTCTGCCGGCAGCCGGGCATGGTGCTGACGCGGGATCGCCTGCTCGAGGACGTATGGGGCTTCGCGTATCCGGGTGAGACACGCACGGTCGACGTCCATGTGAAGCAGCTGCGCGACAAGCTCGCCGGCGCCGACGCGAAGATAGAGACCGTGTGGGGCGTCGGGTACAAGATGGTCGCGCCGGCCACCTGATGCTCCGCAGCGTCGCTGGCCGGCTGTTCCTCTCCTACCTCGGTGTCGTCGCGATCGGACTGCTCGTCGCGGCCATCACGATCTCCGCTCTTGTCGTTCGCTACGAGAACGACGTGCTGCGTCTCCGGCTGCAGGAG
>VBEZ01000085.1 GCA_005882255.1 Chloroflexota bacterium
GCTGCTCGTCGCTCTCGGCGTGCAACGTGTTCGTGAGCGGCTCCCACACGGCTTGGTTGATCCCGACGACGTGGCCGCCGGGGCCTACGAGGAAGACGGTCGAGCTCGAGACCGTCGAGAGGTCGATCGGAGCCGAGAACGGGATCGAGATCCTCGGCTGGATGTTGAATCCGTCGAGCGTGTCGAGGACGTCGATGTCCGCGCAATCGGACGGGTGGATGGCGCAGTCAGGCTTCGGCAGGTCGACGCGCAGACCGGTGATCTGCGTCCCGTCGTGCACGGTGTAGAGGTTGGTCGGGAACGGTTGTCCCGCCTTCGTCGGGGCAAGGGCGCTTGCCGTCGCGGCGAGGGCGTCTGCCGGATAGACCAGCGCGAGCGCGAGCGCGACCAACGCTGCGGGGATGAAGGAACGCATCTGACCCCCCTCTAACTCCGGCTGCGGAAACTCCGGCTGCGGATCGCCGGCGACGCTACTGCGGCCGGCCCATCCGGTCAACGCGCACTTTCTACCGAACGGTCGGTCTGCTAATGTCCGCCGCCATGGTGCGGCCGGTCGTGGGGGCTGGCGCGGGTCACCGCCTCGTTCGTCGTCGTGGGATGCGGGCGGCGGATCGGGAGACGGCCATCCGTGCCGCGGCGCTCCGGATCTTCCGGCGCAAGGGCTATGACGCCGCGTCGATGCAGGAGATCGCAGACGCGGTCGGGCTGAACAAGGGAAGCCTCTACTACTACATCTCCTCGAAACAGGAGCTGCTCGTCCGGCTCTTCGAGGGCCGTGCGGAACAGGTGCTGGGCGAGATGGACACCGCAGCGTCCCGGCCGGGGACCCCTCGCGAGCGGCTGCGCGCGATCGTCCGCGTCTACGTGCTCGGGGTCCTTCGGAATCTCGACGCCGTGCACGTCTACGTGCGTGAGGAGCATTCCTTTCCGCGCACAGCGTTGCAGCAGGTGCGTCGGACACACCAGGCCATGCGCGACCACTTCGAGCGCGTGATCGTCGACGGCATGCGTCAAGGTGACTTTGTCGAGCGCGACTCCAAGCTTGCGACCCTTGCGCTCCTTGGTACCTGCACCTGGGTCCACCGCTGGTATCGACCGGGCGGTCGACTCACGGAGACCGCGGTCGCCGACGACTTCGCCGAGCGCGCCGTCCGGATGCTCTGCGCATGACGCGTGCGGTCCGTATGGCGATAACGACGTCCTGAGGAGCGAAGGAGGCAGAGAGGGCGATGCTGTCGGTCACCTCGGACATCCCCACCGACCTGCCGTGGGGACAGCTGCTCGTCAACGGGCTCGCGCTCGGCAGCCTGTACGCACTGACCGCTTTCGGCATCGTCTTGATCTACAAGACGACCAAGGTCATCACCTTCGCGCAAGGCGAGACAGCGATGTTCAGCACCTTCGTGGCCTTCACGCTCCTGACCGTCTTTCAGCTCCCGTTCACCGTCGCATTCATCCTGACCCTGGCCTTCGCTGGGGTGTTCGGCGCGCTGATCGAGCGTGTCGTACTGCGTCACATCAGCACGACCACGGTCTTGAATCCAGTGATCGTCACGGTCGGGCTGAGCCTCATCCTGCTCGGTACCGCGGGTTGGATCTGGGGCTACGAGATACGGACCTTTCCCGCACCGGTGGCCGGCCCGCCCTTGCGCTTCGCGACGATCGTGGTGAGCCAGTTGAACGCGCTGACCTTCCTGGTGACGCTCGTTCTGATGACGGTCCTCTTTGCCTTCTTCCGTTTCAGCCCGACGGGGATCGCCATGCGCGCCGTCGCGGAGAACCGAACGGCCGCACAGCTGATGGGTATCAGCATCGGTCGGATGAATGCCCTCGGGTGGGGAATGGGCACGGCCATGGGCGCGGTGACCGGCATGCTGATCGCCCCGCTCAACTACCTCGACCCCAGCATGATGGGCGACGTCGCGCTCAAGGCATTCGCGGCGGCCGTGGTGGGCGGACTCACCAGCCTCCCCGGCGCCGTCGTCGGCGGACTTCTGCTCGGGATCATCGACAGCGTCGTCGGCTTCGAAGTGCCTGAGCTTCGCAACACCATCGCGTTCGTGCTCATCGTGCTCGTGCTCGTGGTGCGGCCCAGCGGCCTGCTGGGCAAGCACGAGATCAAGAAGGTGTAGGCGGCGAGTGAAGGTGCGCTGGCTGCGAACGCGCGGGCGCGCCATGGTGCCTTATGGCGTGGGCCTCGCCGTCGTCGTCGTCCTCCCTGCGCTGCTCGACGTCGTCCCAGGCATCGCCCCCGGTTACATCCTCTATCTGGTCTCGCTGGCGCTCATCTACGCCATCGTCGCCATCGGACTGGGACTCCTCATCGGGCACACCGGCCAGATCTCGCTGGGACACGCCGGCTTCTTTGCGATCGGCGCGTACGCCTCCGCGCTGCTCACGCTGCGCCTGGGGCTGCCGTTCGTCGCGGCTCTGCTCGTCGCCGGAGCCCTGACCGCGACGATCGGATTCCTATTGGGGCTGCCCGCCCTTCGCCTCTCCGGTCCCTACCTCGCGGTCGCGACGCTCGGCTTCGGTCTCGCTATCCCGCAGCTCGTCGTCTGGCAGGGTTCGTGGACCGGCGGCTCATCGGGCCTGCACGGTCTGCCCCTCGCGTCGCTTCCGCTGGGGGCGTTCACGATCGTGTTCCGCACCGATCAGGACTATTACTACCTGGCCGCTGCGGTGCTCGTCGTGTTGACGATCTTCGCGAGGAACGTCGTCGCGAGCCACACCGGCCGCGCTTTCGTCGCCATCCGCGACAGCGAGATCGCGGCTCGAGCGATGGGTGTGGATCTGGTGCGCTACAAGACCACCGCGTTCGCGCTCAGCGCGTTGTATGCGGGGATCGCGGGCAGCCTCTACGCGCATCTCCTCCACGGCATCAGCCCGGAGGACTTCACCGTGCTCCTGTCGGTCGACTTCCTGACGATGATCGTCCTGGGCGGCCTGGGCTCCGTCGGTGGCGCGCTCGCAGGGGCGCTGATGCTGACGTTCCTGCAGAACGCCCTGACGCGACTGCCGGTGGTGCACGACTTCAAGAATCTGTACATCGTCGTTCTGGGTGCGATCCTGATCCTGACGATCGCATTCCTTCCGCGCGGTCTGGCCGGGATCGTGCGATCCTCGCGCCTGCGCTGGGCGGCACGCGTGCGGGATGGGGCATCGCGCGTCGATCAGATCATCGAGCTGGGTGACGGGGGCGTACCGCAATGAGCGGACCGCTGCTCGAGATCAAGAACCTGACGATGAGCTTCGGCGGCCTCGTCGCGATCGACAGCCTCGACCTCTCCGTCAACACGGGCGAGATCGTCGGGCTGATCGGACCCAACGGAGCGGGGAAGACGACGGTCTTCAACTGCATCAGCCGTTTCTACGAGCCCGATAGCGGGACCATCCATTTCAAGGGCCGCGACATCACACGCGCTCGGTCGCACGAGATCATCCGCTGCGGGATCGCGCGCACGTTCCAGAACGTGGAGCTCTGTCGCAGCATGACGACCTTAGAGAACCTGTTGGTCGGACAGCACGTCGTCATCCGTAGCGGCGTGATCCGTGATGGCCTGCGCCTGCGCGGGGTCCGCGCGGAGGAAGCCCAGGCGGCCGCGCGCGCGGACGAGACCATCGAGCTCCTGGGCCTTCCGCCGGCGCTGAGCAGCGGGCTAGCGAGGGGCTCGCGGACCTGATCCGGCGAGTGCGGGATCGGCTCGACCTGAGCGTGCTCCTCGTGGAGCACGACATGTCGTTCGTCATGGGCCTCTGCGATCGGCTCTATGTCCTGGACTTCGGCCGGCGTATCGCCGCGGGACTGCCGGCTGACGTCCGTCGCGACCCCGCGGTCATCGAGGCGTATCTCGGCGAACCCGAGTTCGAGGCCTCCGCTGGCTAGCGTGGCTCGTCCGCTGCTGGCGGTGAACGAGGTCGAGGCGTACTACGGGCGAGTCTGCGCCCTGCACAGCGTCAGTCTCCAGGTCGGCGAGGGGAGCGTCGTCGCGCTGCTGGGAGAGAACGGGGCGGGCAAAACGACGACGCTGCGCGTCAACTCCGGTCTCCTTCGGCCGACGCGCGGCTCGGTCGAGTTCGACGGCAAGCGTATCGATGGATCGACGCCAGATCGCTTGGTGCGGGCCGGGATCGTTCAGGTGCCCGAGGGACGACAGATCTTCGCGGATCTCACCGTTCGGGAGAACCTGTTGCTCGGTGGGTACGCGAGACGTCAGATCGGTTCCACACGCCCAGAGCAATCGCGTGTGTTCGACTATTTCCCACGCCTTGGCGAGCGGCTGCGGCAGCGCGCCGGAACGCTGAGCGGCGGCGAGCAGCAGATGCTCGCCATCGGACGGGCGCTGATGGCACGGCCACGCCTGCTTCTGCTCGACGAGCCGTCCCTTGGACTCGCACCGCTGTTGGTCAAGGAGATCTTCCGCGTCATCAGCGAGATCCGCGCTGCGGGCACGACCGTGCTCCTCGTTGAGCAGAACGCGCATATGGCTCTCAGCATCGCCGACCATGCCTACGTCTTGGAGACCGGACGCGTGATCCTGGGCGATCGCAGCACGGCGCTCCGGCAGCGGGAGGAGGTGCGACGCGCATATCTCGGGCACTAGGGCCGGGAAGGCCAGAAGGAGGGCATTTTTGATGCAGCGACTCTCGAGGATGCAGGACCGAACCGTCCGGCGGGTGGCGCTTGCCGTTCCCTTGGTCGTCGCGCTGCTCGCCGTGTCATGCGGGTCGGCGACCCCCGCCGCGACGGCCGCGCCCGCGACGGCGGCGGCGACGACCACCGCCAAACCGATCGTTCCCGGCGTCACCGATACCGAAGTCGTAGTCGGCAGCTGGGGACCCCAGGATGGACCAGCGGGTGCCTACGGCACCATCGACCGCACGCTCGACGCGTACTTCAAGATGATCAATGACCAGGGCGGCATCAACGGCCGCAAGATCCGCTTCATCTACGAGAACGACAGCTACCAGCCGGCCAAGACGGTGGCCGCGGTGAAGAAGCTCGTGGAAGAGGACAAGGTCTTCGCGCTCTGCGGCGGCCTTGGGACGGCCCACAACGCGGCGGTCATGGACTATCTCGTCGCGAACAACGTGCCACACGTGTGGCCGGCGACCGGAACGACCGCACTCGCCGTACCGCTCAAGAAGAACATCTACGCCGTCCAGCTCAACTACACGACCGAAGCGACGCTGGCGACGCAATACGCCCTCGACACAATGGGCTCGAAGCAGATAGCGGTCTTCTACCAGAACGACGCATTCGGCAAAGAGGGACTCGACGCGGTCCAGGCGGAGCTGAAGAAGCGCAACCTCCCGGCCGCGACCGGTGTGTCGTACGAAACGGCCGACACCAACTTCAGCGCGCAGGCGCTCAAGCTGCAGACGAGCGGCGCGGATACGGTGATCCTCTACGCCGTTCCCAAGCCGGGCGGCTCGATCATCGCCGAGATGGGCAAGATCGGCTACGCGCCGAAGCTGCTCTCATCCTCGGTGATCAACGATCCGTCGATCTTCCAGCTGGCCGGCCCGGCGATCAACGGCATGTTGATAGAGGCATACCTGCCGCCGTTCGACGACACCAGCAACCCGAAGATCGTCGAATACCAGGCCTTCATGGCGAAGTACGCGCCGAAGGAACAGATCGGCGGCTTCACCGAGGCCGGATACACGTACGGTCAGGTATTCATCGAGGCGTTGAAGCGCGCGGGCAAAGAGCTGACCCGCGAGGGCTTCATGACGAACCTCGACCAGATGCAGAACTTCACGGGCTCGCTCGTGCCAAGCCTGAGCTACAGCCCAACGGATCACGCGGGCGTGAAGGCCGCCTATTTCCAGGCGGCGAAGGATGGCAAGTTCGTCACCGTGACCGGCTTCATCACGCTCAAGTAGAGACAGGTAAACGCAGTGCGCCACGCAGGGCGAGCGGGGTCGGGGATGCGTCGAGTGACGCGGATCCCGCTCGCCCGGACAACAGGGCGCCCGGCCCTCACGCGAGGTCCGGGCTGATGCGCATCGGACTGCTCGACGGCGGGCAACGCGAGCGGCGACCCGCCACGCTCGACGAGCACGTCGAACGCGCCCGCCTCGCGGAGGATGTCGGACTCGCATCCATCTGGTTTTCCAACATCTACGGGCACGACGCGATGACCGCCGCTGCCCTCGCGGCCCGCGCGACCACACGCATCGAGCTCGGCACGGCCGTCACGCCGACATACCCGCGCCACCCGCACGCGATGGCCCAGCAGGCGGCGTCGACGGGGGCCGCGGCGCGGGGTCGCTTCACGCTCGGCGTCGGGCCCTCGCATCGCGTGGTCGTCGAAGACGTGTGGGGTCTCTCCTACGACCGCGCGTACGCTCACACCCGCGAGTACCTCTCCGTCCTCGTAGCGCTCCTCAGCACCGGGAAGATCGAGCACGCCGGAACGCGGTTCAACGTACGCGCTCACCTCACGTCGAGCGACGGACTGCCGGTGCCGGTACTCCTCGCCGGCCTCGGTCCGAAGATGCTCGCGCTCGCCGGCACGCTCGCGGCCGGCACCATTACCTGGATGGTGGGCGCGCGCACGCTGCGCGATCACATCGTGCCCCGCGTGCGCGACGCGGCGGCGCAGGCAGGCCGGCCCGCCCCGCGCATCGTCGTCGAGCTCCCGCTCGCGCTGACCGACGACGTGGCCGCCGCGCGCGAGCTGGCTCGCCGCATGTTCAAGACCTATTCAACGCTGCCGGCCTATCGCGCGATGCTCGACCGGGAGGGTGCCGCAGGCCCGGCGGAAGTCGCGATCGTCGGAGACCACGACGCGATCGGCGAACAGCTGCTGCGGCTCGCCGAGGCGGGCGCGACCGACTTCAACGCCGCGCCATTTTCGCTCGGTGAGCGCGATGCCGGGCTCGACGCGTGTCTTCGCTCGCTGGTGCGCATCGGTGCCGAGATCGGCGGGGAGGTGTCGTGGGCAGGCTGATCGGCGACTCGAGCGAGGGGCGCTGATGGACCTCCGAGACGGACCCGAGGAGGCCGCGTTCCGCGCTGCGCTGCGCACCTGGCTCGAGGCGAACGTGCCGTCCGGGCTACGCGGCCTTCGCGGCTGGAGTGACCCCGCCGCCCTCGCGCTCGGTCGCGACTGGAGCAGGCGCCTCGCACAGGCCGGGTACGCCGGGCTGACCTGGCCGAAGGAGTA
>VBEZ01000044.1 GCA_005882255.1 Chloroflexota bacterium
ATGCCCTGCACGTCGGTGATGATCGGATTGGTCTGGCCCCACACGATCGGTTTGTTCTCCTCGTACTTCAGCTGCGCGAGCCGATGTCCGTTCGACGACAGCGTCGCCGCGAACTCGCCGGCGGCGAGGAGGTTCGCCATGTCGGTGTGCCCGCTGCGCAGCGACGGCTTGTTCGCCGCGATGCACTTCAGCACGTTCTGCGCCTCGGCGTCGCCGAGGATCTTGCGCAGCGCCGAGTAGACGACAACGTCGCCCTGCTCGACGGCGATCTTGCCGGACAGCGCCGGGTTGCAGAGATCCTTCCAGGTCTTGATCGTCACGCCGGCGGGCAGCTTGGTGGTGTTGATGCCCGGGATGTCGTTGTTCAGTCGGGCGGCGATGAAGGCGCCGCTCGCGTCCTTCACTTCGGCCGGGTAATCATCGGCGGAAGCGACGATGTACTTCTGGGTGTAGCCCTGGTCGATGATGTAGCCGACCTCGAATAGGTTCGACTCCACGACGTCGAACAGGTCCTGGCCGGCCTTCTTCTCCGTCACGACCTTGGTCGTCAGGACCTCACCCGACGCGCGGGTGTGCTCGACCTTCACGCCGGGGAATTTCGCCTCGAACACCGGGAACACCTTCTTGGCGTCGTCGGTGTTCATCGACGAATAGATCGCGACCTTGCCCTCGGACTTGGCGGCCTCGTACAGCCGCGCCATGACGGCGTCGGGCGATTCCGTCGCCGTCGGTTTCGCCGACGCGGTCGCCGTGACCGTCGGGCTGGCTTGCGCCGCGGGTGTCGTTCCGCCGCACGCGGCGAACAACAGCCCGAACACCGCCAGGGCTACGACAAATTTTCGCTCCACCCCGCACCTCCAGAGGCGGCGAATGTTAATACCATTGGACCAAAGCCCACGCGGAGGCCACACTTCAGACGGGATGAAGCTCCAGGCGCGGGACGTCGTCATCCATCACCGACGGCAACGTTACGGCGACATGCTCCTGGCGGTCGACGGCGTGACCTTCGACATCGCCGACGGCGAGTTCGTCGCCATCGTCGGACCCTCGGGCTGCGGCAAGACGACGTTCCTGAACGCGGTGGACGGGCTCCTGCCTCTCACCTCTGGCAGCCTCACGCTCGACGGAAGGCAGATCGACCGCCCCGGCCACGACCGGGCGATGGTGTTCCAGCAGCCGAGCCTTCTGCCATGGCGCACGGTCACGGGCAACGTGATGTACGGCGTCGAGCTCCTCCGGATCCCGAACGAGGAGGCGCGCGGCCGGGCGAAGCGGTTCGTCGACCTCGTCGGCCTGGAAGGCTTTGCGGAGTCCTATCCACTCGAGCTGAGCGGCGGGATGCAGCAGCGCGTGAACCTCGCCCGCGCTCTGGCCGTCGATCCGGAGGTCCTGCTGCTCGACGAGCCGTTCGCCGCGCTCGATGCGCAGACGCGCGAGACGATGCAGCAGGAGCTGCTGCGCATCTGGAACCAGACGCGCAAGACCGCGGTCTTCATCACTCACGACATCGTCGAGGCCGTGTACCTCGCGGACCGCGTGATCGTGTTCACCGCGCGTCCGGGACGCGTGAAAGAGATCGTGAGGGTCGACATACCGCGTCCACGCGACCTGCGCGTGAAGCGAGAGCCTGGCTTCGTCGAGATCGAACGACGCATCTGGGAGAGCATCCGGGAGGAGTCGGCCCGCGACGGGCTGGCTGCGACGGCATAGATGGCGGAGCGCGTCGAGGAGCCGATCAAGTACGACAGCCTCCCGAACTTCCCAGCCGAGGGCTTTCCCGGCACCGACATGGGCGCGACCCGTGTTCCCCGCGACTCGCCGATACGGACGACGCCGCTCCCACCGCAGACATGGTTCCAGCGCCGCGAAGCCTTGCTCATCGGTTCGTCCGGCGTCGCGGTGTTCTTCATCGCCTGGCAGGCCGTCGCCTCGGCGCGCATCTGGTCGCCACTGTTCCTGCCCGGTCCGGTCGACGTGTGGCAGGCGTTCCTCGAGCTCGTCAACGACGGCGAGCTCGCGACCGATATCGCGGTGTCGGGACAGGAGTTCGTGATCGGCTATGCGCTCGCGGCGCTCGTCGGGATACCGTGCGGCCTGCTCTTCGGCTGGTACCCGCGGCTGCGCTACGTCTTCGACCCGTTCATCACGTTCTTCTACGCGACACCGCGGATCGTGCTGATCCCGTTGTTCATCATCTGGCTCGGGATCGGCGTCGAGTCGAAGATCGCCGTGATCTACCTCGGCGCGGTGTTCGCGATCCTGATCAACACGATGGCCGGCGTACGCAGCCTCGACGCGAGCCTGCTGCGCGTCGCGCGCTCGTTCGGGGCCGGTGATCTCCATATCTTCCGAACGATCGCGCTGCCGGGCTCGGTGCCGTTCATCCTCACCGGACTCCGACTCGGGACAGGGCACGCGCTCATCGGCGTCGTCGTCGCGGAATATGTCGCCGCGCAGCACGGCCTCGGGCGGATGATGATGATCGCCGGGAGCACCTTTCAGAGCTCGAAGGTGTTCGTCGGTCTGTTCCTGATCGCCTCCGCGGGACTTCTCTTGACGTACGGTCTGCAGCGGATCGAGCGTCACTTCGACGCGTGGCGCCCCCAGCGCTGAGGAAAGCGCGATGACCATCCGGACGACGGACGATGCCTACGCGGTCGCGCGACTGGTGCTGTCGCGGATCGCGCATCCGGTCGCGATCATCGGCGCGGCTCACGCGGGCGAGCGCTCCTGCGCGACCGGCACGACGATGTACGTGTCGCTTTCGCCCGCGATGGTCGCGATCGCGGAGCACCAGGGCTCGCGCACGACGCGGCTGATTCGCGAAAGCGGACAGTTCAGCGTCTCCCTGCTCCACGATTCGCAGCAGGAGCTCGCCGCCTCGGCCGGGAAGTCCGCGGCCGGTCCGGACAAGTTCGCGACGCTGCGCATCCCGGTGGTGGAGCCGCCGGAAGGGCTGAGCGCGCCCGCGGTCGCCGGCAGCCTCGCCATCCTGTGGTGCCGCGTCGCCCGATCGGTCGAGACGGGCGACCACCTGCTCTTCGTCGGCGAAGTCACGGCGCACCAGATCGACGAGCGCCGCGTGGATCCGCTGCTGCGCTATCGCCGGCGCTACATGCCGAGTGCTCGCGGTCGCCGGCCTCTTCGACATGCACGGCCACATCTCCGTCCGCGATGGCGACACGGTCTACATCAACGACCGTGGGTCGAGCCGCATCACGGCGCGACCCGACCAGGTCGCCACCGTTCGGCTTGCCGACGGCACGCCGATCGGCGATCGCGAGCCGCCGTCGGAGACGGCGCTGCACCTCGCGATCTACCGCGCGCGGCGCGATGCGGGGAGCGTCGCCCACTTCCATCCGCGCGCCGCGACCGCGTTCGCCGTCGCGGGCCGTCCGCTCATCGTGGCGTCGAACGCGGGAGCGTGGTTCGGCGGCACCATCCCGCTCTACGACGATCCCGAGCTCGTGCGCACCGCTGCGCTCGGCGAGGCGGTGGCGCGCAGTCTCGGCGCCGGGCGCGCGGTGCTGCTGCGCGGTCATGGTGCCGTCGTGATGGGCGAGGACATACCCGACTGCGTCACCGCGGCCATGTTCCTCGAGGAGAGCGCGGACCGTTTGCGCCTCGCGGCCGCGCTCGGCGAGCCGCGCGAGTACACCGCGGACGAGACCCGGCGCGTGCGGGCCGGGCTCGTCCAGCGCTCGGTCACGTTGAAGGCCTGGAACGACGCGGTCGAACGCGCGCGCGTCGCGGGACGGCTCGACGACCTCGATTAGACGGCTGGACGCGCCGCGGATTGGTCATACCATTCCGCTGGTGTTCACGCCGATACGCCAATCGCGCGCGTCGGGGGAGATCGTTTCCCAGATCGAGCGCGCGATCTTCGCCACCGAGCTCTCACCCGGCGACCGCCTCCAATCCGAGCGCGAGCTCGCCGAGCAGTTCGGCGTCTCGCGCATCACGGTCCGTGACGCCTTGCGGGTCCTCGAGGCGCGCGGCCTCATCCGCGTCAAGGTGGGCGCGATGGGTGGCGCGTTCGTCGAAGAGGCGAACACCGACCGTGTCGCGGAATCGATCTCGACACTCATCAAGCTCCGGCGCATGACGCTGTCGGAGCTCGCTGAGGCGCGCAAGGTGGTCGAGGCCGCCACCGCCGAGCTCGCGGCCCAGCGCGCCGACGCGGCCGCCGTCAGCCGACTTCAGCAGAATGTCGAGCGCGCGCGCCCACTGTTGCGGGAGCCGATCACGCACGCGGACGCGAGCATGGATTTCCACGTCGAGCTCGCCCGCGCCGCCGGCAACGAGGTGCTCTACGCGACCGTCGAGGCCTACCGCGAGCTCCTTGTCCCGAGCATCCGAGACGTGCGCGATGAGAAGTCCGGGCGCGCGACCCAGCGAGCGCACGAAGAGATCGTCGAGGCCGTGCGCCGGCGCGACAGCGAGGGAGCGCGCGAGATCATGATCGTGCACCTTTCGGACTTCGAGAAGCGCCTCCGCCGGCGTTTCGCTGAACGTGCCGAGCCTCAGCCGGCGGCCACGTTGCCGAAGCCGCGCCTCGTCCGCACGCAGCGCCGCCGCGCGTGAGCGCACCGCGCCGCATCGTCGTCGCGCTGTCGGGCGCGTCGGGCGCGATCTACGGGATCCGCGCCCTGGAGGTGATACGCCAGGACCGCTCGGTCGAGCTGCACGCGATCGTGTCGTCCGGCGCGAAGGCGACGATCGCGTACGAGACGGACCACAGCTATGACGACGTCGTCGGAATGGCCGACGTCGTGCACGACGAGAAGAATCTGGCCGCGTCCCTCGCGAGCGGCACCTTCCTGACCGCGGGCATGCTGGTGGCGCCCTGCAGCATGCGCACCATGTCGGCGATCGCGAACGCGCTCGATGACAACCTCATCGTGCGCGCCGCGGACGTGCACCTGAAGGAGCGACGCAAGCTGGTCCTGATGGTCCGCGAGACGCCGCTCAACGCGAACCACCTGCGCCTCATGCACGAGCTCGCGCTCGCGGGCGCGGTGATCCTGCCGCCGGTGCCCGGGTTCTACCAGAAGCCGGCGACGCTCATGGATCTCGTCGACCACAGCGTCGGGAAGGCACTCGATCAGCTCGGCATCGAGCACGCGCTGTTCCGCCGCTGGACCGGGCTGCCAGAGAAATCGTGATGAAGTCGCGCGCGTGAGCGCGGCGCCAGCCGACTGACCGTCGCGCTCTTTCTCCAGTACGTCCTCGCGGCCATCGTCACGACGGCCGAGGGGACGATCAACCTGCTCTACGCGCCGTATCTCGACGCGTACGGCTATGCGCTTCCGTCGATCGGATCGCTGTCGGCGTTGTTCGCGATCTTCCGTCTGGCGTCGCGGATCCCCAGTGGCGCCGCGTACCGTCCGGCCCGCGCGCGGCGACAGCTCGCGCTCTGGCTGATCGTGTTCACGCTGGCGACGAGCGGGTTCGCCTTCGCCGGAGGCCTGCTCCCGCTCGTGCTCGTGCTGACCGTGGTGCACGGCTACGCCTTCGGCGCGCTCGGCACGATCAACCTCGCGGCGACGATCGATCTCACCGGCGGAAAGCGCGCGGGCGTGACGATGGGCTGGTACACCGCGTCGCTCTCGACCGGCTACGCCGTCGGTGCCTTCCTCGGCGGCGCGCTGGCGGACCGTTTCGGCATCGGCGCCGCGCTGGCGGTGCTCGGATTCCCGCCCGCTCTCGCCGCGCTCGCGGTGCTGCGCCTTCCACCGATCGCCGCACCCGAGCACGAGGTCCCACGCGGCGCCGGGCTGCGCGGCCTGTTCGCGGCGCATCTGAAGGTCGATGCCCGCGTATGGCTCGCGACCGTGGTCGTTCTGTACATCAACGTGATCTCGGACGCGATCGATTCGTTCTTCGCGCTGTTCGGGCTCGCGGTCGGTCTGCCCCTCGCGGCGTCCGGCGCCCTCAAGGGCCTGAAGTCGAGCGCCGCGACGTTCATCCGCTTCATCTCCGCCGGCGTGTTCCGCTACGTCGACCATCGCACTGTGAACTTCTGGGGCGTGATCCTCATGGGCGTGTCAACGCTGCTCATCCCCGTGCTTCCGACCTTTGCCGTCCTGGTCGTGCTGTTCGCGATCAACGGCGTGTGCCGTGGGCTCCTGCGCGTCACGAGCTCGGCGACCGTCGCCGAGGTGCGTTCCGAAGGCCACGATGTCGGCATCGCGAGCGGCGTGTACAACGCCGGCCTCGACATCGGCGGGATCCTCGGGCCGGCCGTCGGCGGCGTCGTCGCGAACGCCGTCGGGCTCGGCGCGATGTTCCAGATCGTCGCCCTCGGAAGCATGGCCCTGTACTTCGCCGTCGCGCTGTCGTCGCCGCGCGCCCGAGCGACGCTGAGCATCGGTCGTTCGCGTACGGTGGCGGAATGAGCACCGAGCTCGAGCGCGCGCGCGACGAGGCCGAGCGGTCGCGCGAGGAGCATCGCGCCTGGCTGCGCGGACCGTCGTCGTATCTCGCGGCGGTCGCGCGTCACGATCTGCCGATCGGAGGCACGCTGCGGCTCGAGGGACACGTCATCGAGGCGCTGCGCGGCGGCTTTCGCGTCGACGGCGAGCCGAGCGGCCCGCGGACGGTCGAGGCCGGCCGCTATCGACTGCGTCTCTCGCATCAGAACGCGCCGGCCGTCGTGGTGCTCGACGCGGAGGCGCCGAAGGCGGACCTCGCGCCGGACTGGTTCCCGTACGACCCCGCGTTTCGCTACGTCGTCGCGCTCGAAGAGGATCTGGCGGACGTCGCGATCGGATCGACGCGCGAGCGGGATCGCGCGGCAACACGCGCGGGCTGGTTCGTTTTCGCCGTCGGTGGGGTCACGTGCCGGCTCGCGGCGCTTCGCCTGCGCGAGCCTGGCACGCCGCCGGACGCGCTCGAGCTCTACTTCAGCGACGCGACGAGCGGGCACGAGACCTACCGGATGCGGTACCTCGACGTCGTGGTCCAAAGCGCCGGACGCTACGTGGTCGATTTCAATCGCGCCTACAACCCGGCCTGCGTCTTCTCGCCCCATTACAACTGTCCGATCCCACCACCGGAGAACCGGCTCTCCGTCGCGATACGCGCGGGGGAGCGGATGCCGAAGGGTATCAACCCTCCCCACTAGGCACCTCAGACAGACGCATCTATTTAGCAGATGTGCTAAATTGTGAAACTGTGAAAGAGACCGCACGCGTCTTCCGCGCCCTCGCGGATCCGACACGCCGCCAGATCCTCCAGGAGCTGAAGCGAGGAGAGCTTGCCGCGGGCGCGATCACCGCCCGATTCGACATCTCGGCTCCGGCGATCTCGCGACATCTCGCGATCCTCAAGGCCGCCGATCTCGTCAGCGAGCGGCGCGACGGGAATCGGATCTATTACCGCCTCGAGGCCGATCGGCTTGCGGCCCACGTCGGCGACTTCCTGAGCCAGGTGTGCCCAACGCAGTTCCGCCAGCGGCGTCGTATCGGGCGAAAGGCCGCCTCATGAGAGTCGCGATCACCGGCGGCACGGGCTTCGTCGGTGCGCACCTGGCACGTGCGCTCCTCGCCGACGGCCACGAGGTCGTGCTGATCTCGCGCGGCGTCGACCGCCGCGACGAGAGCATCCGACGCGAAGCCGGAGCGCGTTTCGTCGCGGTGGCATCCGACGACGAGGACGGGCTGGCCGCCGCATTCTCAAGCTGCAGGGCCGTCGCGCACTGTGCCGGCATCAACCGGCAGATCGGCCGACAGACCTACGCGCGCGTCCACGTCGCCGGGACCGCGGCGGTGGTCGCGGCGGCGCGCCGCGCCGGTGTGCGAAAACTGGTGTACGTGAGCTTCCTCCGCGCGCGGCCGGGCTGCGGCAGCGCGTACCACGAATCCAAGTGGGCGGCCGAGGAGATCGTGCGCGCGTCCGGCCTCGACTACACGGTCCTCAAGGCCAGCGTGCTGTACGGGCACGGCGATCACCTGCTCGAGCACCTGACGCGTGGCTTCTTCACGTTCCCGATCTTCCCACTCGTGGGCATGCGTCCGCGAACGATGCGGCCGACCGCGATCCACGACCTGGTGCGCGTGATGCGCGCGGCGCTGGTCGACGATCGACTCTCGCGCCAGGCGGTCGCCGTCGTCGGGCCGGAGGAGCTGCCGGTGCGCGAGGCCGTGGAGCGCGTGGCCGCCGTCGTCGGCCGCCGACCGCTCGTGTTCGGTTTGCCGGTGTTCCTGCACTACGCGTTCGCATGGGTCTTCGAGCGCGCGATGACGATCCCGCTCGTCTCGATCGCCCAGGTGCGGATCCTGTCGGAGGGCGTCAGCGAAGCGACACCGCCGTTCACCGTGTTGCCGGCCGACCTCGCCCCGACGACGCCGTTCAGCGATGCGTCGATCCGGGCTGAGCTCCCGCCCCTCGGACCCTTTACGCTGCGCGACCTGCGGCTTTTCGCGCCACGATGAACGCGATGGACGCCGGTCCGAGTCTGCGTGAGGTCATCACGGACGCGCTCCGGTACTGGGAGCCGCGCCGCTGGCTCTACAACCTGCTCCTGGCCGCGGTGGTGGGAGGCGAGTTCATCGCCGCGTGGCCGACATCGAGAACGTTCGTGACGTTCGACGGGCTTCTGGCGCTGTTCCTGCTCGCGGTCCTCGCCAACGTCGCGTACTCGACGGTCTACGTCGCCGACGTCTTCATCCAGCTCTCCGGCTTTCACGCGAAGCGCGCGGCCTGGCGCCGCGTGCTGCTCGTCGTCGGCTTCGCGTTCGCCGCGATACTCACGCACTTCTTCGCGAGCGGCATCTGGCGGCCGGCCTAGCCCCCGGCGAACACCAGGGACTTGATGACCACGGGCACGACGCCCGCGGGACGCACGATCCCGCCGATATCGACGTAATCCAGGTCGCGTAGGTCGAGCCCGTCCACGACGACGAGCGGGCCGGCCGCGCCGAGCTCGTCGACGAGGATGCGGCCGAGCGTGTGCGCGATGTCGGCCTCGAGCGCCACGATGAGCGGACGGTGCGGGCCGGCCGCGGTCAGGATCGCTTCGCCGAGCGCACGCAGTGCCGCGTGCCGCGGCGCGCCGCGCCACGGGATCGCGAGCGCGATCGGGCCAGTGCCCTCGATCGAAGTGGCGGCGGTCGCCAGGGTGGCCACCTCAGCTCGGACGACGGGCACGTTGCGGACCGGCAGCGCATCCGCCGTGGACACGAAGATCGTGCTCCCCGACAGCTGCACCGTGAACTGCGACGCGCCGACGACGGTCGCGCGGATGCCTTCGCGTCCCTCGACGATCTCGGCCGGCAGTCTCGCGCGACGCTCCTCGAGCGCTCGCGCCAGAGCGAGGCCCCGGTCGCCATGCGCGGTCCGGTCGCGGCCGTAGAAGTGTTCGCTCACGCCGCCGGAGAGGACGATCTCGTCGGGCCGCGGCGTGTGCGGCAGCGGCGGCAGCAGGTCGCGCGATGTTCCCCGACCGTTGGCGGCGGCGACGATCGCGTCGGCCATCTCCGGGACCGGCAGCGGCACGTTCCGCGCGCCGACCGCGATCGCGCTGGCTTCCTCCACAACGCCGGCGACGCACAGTGCGAGCTTCGTCGTCCCGCCGCCGACGTCGATGTTCAACACCGTCGTGCCGCGTTCGCGCGAGCGTGCGACGGCGCCGGAGCCATGGGCCGCGAGGATCGCCTCCAGCCGATGGCCGGCCGTCGCGCAGACGAAGCGTCCGCCTTGCGCGGCGAAGAGCTCGTCGATCGCGCGCGCGTTCGCCCGTTCCAGCGCCGCGCCGGTGAGGATGACCGCGCCGGTGTCGACCTGGTCCGGCCGAAGACCCGCGGCGTCGTACGCGAGGGCGACGAAGCGCTCGAGCGAATCCACCTCGATCAGCCCATCGCTCTTGAAGGGCGTCAGCAGGATCGGCGAGCGGTGGATGACCTCGCGCTCGACGACGACGTAGCGGCTCGAGAGCGCGTCCGCGAGCCGCTGCAGCCGCAGGCGCGCGAGCATGACGTGCGAGGTCGTCGAACCGATGTCGATGCCGACCGTCGTGAGGACGACGTCGTCCGGCTGAAGGAACGCCTCGGGCCCGCCCGGCGGTAGTGCGGGCTCGTCCGCCGCGTCGTGGTCGTGGAAGCGGATCAGGCGGGGAGGAACTCGCCCATACGCGAGGGGACGCCGTTCTTCCGAAGCTCGTCCTCGTAGATCCGGCGGATGCGCGGGTCCTCGTCCTCGTACTCGATCTGGCGCCCGCCCTCCTTGACGTTCACGTCCATGCCGGTGAACGTCGCGCGTTTGTCGGCGAGCGTCGGATAGCGGAGGCCGCCGAACGCGACGGCGAGGTAGCGCGCCGGCTCGGGGCTCGCGTTGAAATGCTGATGAAAAAGACCATCCGTCGGGGCGAAGACGCAGCCGTGCTTCCAGTCGAAACGACGCAGGTCCTTGTCACGCTCGTACCAGTACAGGCTGTAGCCGTGGCCGGTGACCGCGAAGACGTGGAAGTCGGCCCCGTGGCGGTGGCCCTTCTTGTAGGTGCCCACCGGCATCTCCGAGACGTGCGCGTGCATCGTGCCGTCGGCGAGGACGAACATGATGTTGCTGCCGCCGGCGCCGCGCTCCCTCCAGGTCACGAGGTCGAACGTGCGCAGGTCGGGGACGAAGTTCGTCTCCCACATATGCCGGCCCGGCCGCATCGGGATGAAGGTGCCGTCGCCGCGGTAGTGCTGCCGGTCGCCGAAGCGCTCCGGGAACACCTCGTCGTTGTGCCAGATGAACGCGTCGTTGCGGAACACGTTGAGCACCAACGGAAGGTTCGTCGTGGACACGAAACGCGCCGGCCTCTGCCCGCTGCCGTTGTAGTGCGTGTAGCGCGCGTTGAGCGGGAGCGCAAAGAGGCTGCCGGTGTGCCACTCGAACGAGCGCTCCTCACCATCCGGCATCTCGACCGTCGTGCTCCCTCCGCCCGCGAGGACGTAGATGACCTCTTCGAAGAGATGCTGCTGAGGCGCGGTCTGCTTGCCGGGCGCGATCTCGCAGACGTACATGTTCACGAAGTCGCCGCGGCCGAGCGCGTGCGCGTACGCGCCGAGCGCGTCCATGCGCGCCCACGGGCGAACGTCGAGCGTGAGCAGATCGAAGCCGAAGTCCTCGTACACCGGCACGCCTTCGCCCGCGACCCATTCGAGGTAGGGGTCGACGAGGAACTTCGGCCGGTCACCGTTGCCTTCCACGCCGGTCGCCCGAGTCATTCGGCCGGCGCGGCCGCGGCTTCGCGCATCGCGTCGGCCACGGCCTTCTCCAGGATCCAGCCCCACTTCTTGCGCGTCTCGCGCTTCGTCGCCGCGTCGGGCCCGATCGCGATCGGGAACCTGTCGCGCCACTCCCACGGCTTCGTCGCGTCGATGATGAGCCGCGAGTTGTGCCCCTTCTCGTCGGGGTGGATGGCGGGGTCGAGCGGGCCGGACCACGCGCGGTGGATGATGTCGAGCGAGCGTTCGGGGTCGGAGCGCGTGAGGATCGCCCACATCACGTCGTTGAGGTCGGTCACGTCGATGTCGTCGTCCACGACGACCACGATGCGTCCGAGATAGGCCCCGACGCGACACATCGCCGCGACGTGACCCGCCTGTCGCGCGTGCCCCGCGTAGCGTTGCTCGATCGAAACGACGTTGAAGAGGCGGCAGCCGCCGACGCCGAAGCAGTGCGCGTCCGTCACGCCGGGGACGCCCGCCGCCTTGAGCTCGCGCAGTAGCAACGCCGACCGAAGGTATTCGCGGTAGCGGTGCGGCTCGTAGGGCGGCTTGTTCGGCGGGACGCCGAGGATGATCGGGTCGTCGCGGTGATAGATCGCTTCGACCTCGAGCACCGGCTCCGCCCGCTCGCCGGAGGCGTAGTAGCCGGTCCATTCGCCAAAGGGGCCCTCGGGCGCGAGGCGATCGTGATGGAGGAAGCCGACGAGAACGATCTCCGCCGCCGCGGGTATCGGTAGCTTCGTGATCGGATCGATAACGACCTCGTACGGCTCGCCGCGGATGCCGCCGGTCCAGTCGTATTCCGAAACGCCCTGCGGTACCTCGAGCGTCGACGCGATGAACAGCAGCGGCTCGACGCCGACCACGACCGCGATGGGGCAGGGCTGCTTGCGCTTGAAGTACGCGTCACGGAACTGACGACCGTGCTTTCCGGGGGAGATGTACACGCCGACGCGCCTGGAGTCTTGGACCATGACGCGGTAGGTGCCGAGGTTCACCCAGTCGCTGTCCGGATCCTTCAGCACGTCGACGACGCCGGTCCCGATGTAGCGGCCACCGTCGAGCGGATGCCAGAACGGCGACGGGAACTTCAGGACGTCGACATCGGCGCCGCGGAGTACGTTCTCGAAGACCGGGCCATCAGGCACGACCCGCGGCGGCAGCGCGCGATCGGACTCGGTGAGGCGGAGGAATTCGTCCATGAGCGGCCGGCGTTCGGTGTCCAGGGGGAGACCGAACGTGAGAGCGAGCCGTCGGCGTGTCGCGTTCGCGTTGACGAGGATGCGCTGCCCCTTCGGATACCCGGGGATGTCGTCGAAGAGGACCGCGGGAGAGTCGTCGGTGTGGTGCAGCATCTCGGTGATGCGGCCGATGTCCTCCTCCCAGGATGCGCCGCGCACGTCGCGCACCTCGCCGATCTCACGCGCCGCCGCGATCCATCCGCGAAGGTCTCCATAACGCACGGCGAAATGGTATTACCATTCGACCGACCCGTTCCGGGTGTGTGGGAGGTGCCTCATGCGCCGTGCTCTCGCTCTCTCCATCGCGACGGTCGTCCTCGCCGCGGCCTGCGGCGGCACCGCCGTCGCTCCGTCGCCCTCGCCGACGGTCGCGGGTACGACATCTCCGACCGCGACGCCGAAACCCTCGCCGTTCAGCCTCGTCGTGTCGTACAGCAACCTCATCGGCGACGAGCTGCCGCTGTGGGCGACGAAGGAGGGCGGCTTCTTCGAGCAGAACGCGCTCACCGTCGCCGATCTGCAGAACATCGCGAGCGCGCAGGGCGTGCCCGCCGTCATCGCCAACCAGGTCCAGGTCGCGCAGGTCGGCGGCTCGGAGGTCCTGTCGGCGAACGCCGAGGGTGGCGACCTCGTCGTCGTCGCTCAGCTCGCGGGTGTCTACCCGTTCGTTCTCGAGGTCGCCGCCGACATCAAGACCATGAACGACCTGAAGGGCAAGAAGATCGGCGTGTCAACGGTCGGATCGTCGTCCGATATCGCGACGCGCGCGGCGCTGAAGCGGATGGGCCTCGACGCCGACAAGGACGTGACCATCATCGCGGTCGGTTCGGCCGCGCAGCGCACCGCCGCGCTTCTGGCCGGCTCGATCCAGGCCGGCGTCTCGCAGCCGCCGGACTCGATCGCGCTCGAGGACAAGGGGTTCCACGTGCTGTACGACCTCGCGTCGCAGAAGCTGCCTTCGGCGAACACCTCCGTGGTGGTGACGCGGTCGTTCCTGAACGCGAACAAGGCCGTCGTGCAGCGCTACGTCGACTCGCTCGTCCAGGGCATCAAGAAGCTGAAGGCCGACCGGCCGTTCGGGATCGACGTGCTGAAGAAATACTTCAAGTCGACCGATGACAAGGCGATGGGCGCCACCTACGACTTCTACGCCCAGCTGGTGACGGCGACGCAGCCGTTCGCGAAGCCCGAGATGTTCGCCGACGCCCAGACGATCCTCGGCGCGAAGAGCGACAAGGTGAAGGCGTACGACGTGACGAAGATGCTCGACACGAGCTTCGTACAGAGCGCGGTCGACCGGGGTCTCGACAAGAACTAGTGCGGCGTCGCGAATGGTCATACCATTGGCCCAACTGATCGGGAGGACGTGCCATGGCCACCGTGCAGGCTGACCTCGCGCGCACGAAGACGGGCCTCGCGGATCCGCGCGCGGTGAAGCCCGCCCCGAAAGAGGCGCTCCGCTCGTTGCCGGCGACCGTCGACTGGCTACGGAACGAAGGGCTGCTCATGGAAACGGACGTCGAGGTCGACGGCGACCTCCAGCTCACCGGCATCCAGAAGCACTTCGATGGCAGCTACCCGATTCTCTTCAACAACGTGAAGGGCTATCCGCACGCGCGGGCCGTCACGAACCTCTTCGCGAATATGGACATCGTCGACCGCCTGTTCGGCTACGAGAACGCGACCGACCGCACGCGCAAGCTCGCGTACTCGATCACGCACCCGATCGCGAACGAGGTCATCGCCCAGGACGAGGCGCCCTGCCAGGAAGAGGTCATCACCGACGACCTCGACGTGAACAAGTTCATCATGGCGATCCGCCACACGCACCTCGAGGGCGAGATCACCATCGGCAGCGGCAACAGCGTGGTCGTCGGGAAGTACTTCTGGGGTGGCAGCCACATCGGCTACAACCGGATGAACTTCCGCTGGGGCAACGTCGGAACGTTCCAGTCGTCTCCGGGCTCGCACATGTGGCAGATCCTCACCGAGCACTACAAGGACGACCAGCCGATCCCGCTGACGGTGTGCTTCGGCCTCCCCGTCGCGTCCACGCTTCTGGCCGGCGGCGGCTTCGACTACGTCGTGCTGCCGCGCGGCGGTGACGAGCTCGGCGCCGCCGGCGCGGTGCAGGGCTTCCCGACTCGCCTCGTGAAGGCGCGCACGGTCGACGCGTACGCCGTCGCCGACTCCGAGTACGTGCTCGAGGGCTACCTTCACGCGCGCGACAAGCGCTACGAGACGAAGGAGGCGGAGGACGCCGACACGCAGGGCCGCTTCCACTTCCATCCGGAGTGGGCGGGCTACATGGGCAAGGCCTACCGCACGCAGACGTTCCACGTCACCGCGATCACGATGCGCAAGCGCTCCAAGCGGCCGTTGCTCTATCCGATGGGCGTGCACATGTACGACTGCAACAACATCGACACGACGGTGCGCGAGGCCGCGTTCTACGAGCTGTGCGATCGCATCCAGCCCGGCCTCATCCAGGACGTGAACATCCCGTTCCCGATGACGGACTGGGCCGGCTGCATCCTGCAGGTGCGCAAGCGCCTCAAGACCGACGACGGATGGGTACGTAACTTCATCGCGGCGTCGATGGCGACCAGCGCGGGGCTGCGCCTCTGCATCTGCGTCGACAGCGACGTCGACATCTACAGCATGGACGACATCATCTGGGCGCTGACCACGCGCGTGAACCCGAACCAGGACCTCCTGAAGCCGGTGCCGGGCGGCGCGGGACAGACGTTCATCCCGTCCGAGCGCGTCACCGCGGGCAGCGCGGAGTGGACCGGCATGAACATCCGCTTCGAGGGGGGCATGGGCATCGACGCGACGGTCCCGTACGGCCTCGAGAAGGACTTCATGCGGCCGGTGTATCCGATCGATCGCGTCGATCCGGCCAAGTGGTTCGACGCGGAACAGATCGCGAAGGGCAAGGCCCTGATGAAGACGCAGTCCTGGGCGGAGGTCCTCGCCAGGACCGGCCGCTAAGCGCTAGCGTGATCGACCTCCTCGACGGCCTTCGCGTCATCGAGATCGCCGGTGACGACATCTGGGGCGCGACCGCGGTGGCTCACGCCGCGCGGATCCTCGCCGACCTCGGCGCAAACGTCATCAAGGTCGAGCCGCCCGCGGGCGATCCGGTGCGCGCCGTCCCGCCGTTCCTGCACGACCAGGCCGGTCCCGACCGCGGCCTCCTCTGGATCGCGCTCAACGCCAACAAGCGCGGCGTCCGGCTCGATCTTCCGCGCGAGCGCGACCGGCTGCGCACGCTCCTGTCGTCGGCCGATGTGCTCGTGCAGACGCGTGAGGTGGTCGATGCCGCGACGGCCGCTTCGTGGTCGCCGTCGCTCGTGGTGGTCAACGTGACGCCGTACGGACTCAGCGGCCCGCTCGCCGGCGTGCCCGCGTCGGACCTCGAGGTCACCGCGTCGAGCGGCGCGCTCGCGCTCGCGGGCGAGCCGGACCGCGCGCCGGTCCGGACGACGCTTCCACAGTCGCCGTTCTGGAGCGGGATGTACGCGGCGATGGGAGCGCTGTTCGCGCTCGCCGCCCGAGCCGCGACGCGGCGCGGCCAGCAGGTCGACGTCTCGGGTCAGGCGAGCATGGTGACCGTCCACCCGCCGGCGTGCGTGCACTGGGACGTCGCGAAAGAGGAGCACCGCCGCCTCGGCGCCTTCCTGATCGGACGCAGCCGTGTCGGCGCCCGGTTCCGCAACATCTGGGAGTGCGCTGACGGTCACGTGAGCTTCGCGATCCAGGGTGGTCCGATCGGCCGTCACACCGGCCGGATGCTCGCGTCGTGGATGAACGAGCGGCGCTTCACCGCGCCGCGCTTCACGGCCGTCGAGTGGGACACGTTCGACAACCGAACGCTCACCCAGGAGCAGGTCGATGCGCTCGAGCGCGAGGTCGCGGCCTTCTTCCGCACGATCACGAAGCGCGAGTTCTTCGCCGGTGTCATCGAGCGCAACATGCTCGGCTATCCCGTCGCCGACGCGTCGGACGTCTACGCCGACGAGCAGCTTCGTGCGCGCGAGTTCTGGCAGGACACGCCCATCGACGGCATCACACTGCCGTTCCCCGGAGGGTTCGCGCTGTTCGACGGCGAGCGGCCCCGCATCCGCCGCGGCCCGCCACGGCTTGGCGAGCACGACGCGGAAGTGCTGGGCGCGGTGACGGCATGAGCGCGGTGACGGCATGACGGCGGCGCTCGAGGGGACGCGGGTGGTGGAGCTCGGGTGGGCCGCGGCCGGTCCGCTCGTCGGCACCTACCTCGCGCAGCACGGCGCCGACGTCATCCACGTCGAGTCGTCGACCGCGCTCGACCCCTTCCGCTCCACGTACCCGCCGTTCCGCGACAACGTCGTCGGGCCGGATCGCGCGGGCATGTTCGCCTTCTACAACGCCGGCAAGCGCGGCGTCACGCTCGACCTGAAACAGCCGCGCGCGGTAGAGCTCGCGCTCCGGCTGGTGAAGACGGCCGACGTCGTGATCGAGAGCTTTCCCGCCGGCACGCTGGCGCGACGCGGGCTCGGACAGGACGCGCTGCGACGCGCCCGCGCCGACCTGGTGATCCTCTCGAGCTGCAATCAGGGACAGACCGGACCTCACGCGCAGCATCCCGGCTACGGGAGCCAGCTCACTGCGCTCGCCGGCTTCAACGAGCTGCTCGGCGAGCCGGGCAGGACGCCGGTCATCCTGTACGGCCCGTACATCGACTACATCGCGGTTGGCTACGGCGTCATCGCGATACTCGCCGCGCTCGAGCGCCACCGCCGCACGGGGGAGGGATGCGTGATCGACCTTTCGCAGTACGAGGCGGGTCTCCAGTTCCTCGCGCCCGCGCTCCTCGAGCACGCGGCGAACGGCACCGTCCCGACGCGCGATGCCGATCACGACCGCGTGGCCGTCCCGCACGGCGTCTATCCGACCCGGGGCGACGACCGCTGGGTCGCGCTCTCGGTGTGGAGCGACGACGAGTGGTCGCGGTTTCGCGTCGCGCTCGGCGACGACGATTGGTCGCGCGACGCCGAGCTCGCGACCACGGCGGGGCGCCGCGAACGAGAGGCCGAGCTCGACGACCACATCGCGGCGTGGACGCGGACACGCACGCGCGAGCTCGCGCACCGCGGCGTCTGGCGGCGCGCGGCGCACGCGGGCCTCGGCGAGGTCGGCCTCATGGCGCCGCCGTTCGGGCTGTCTGAGACGCCCGCGCGGCCCGACCGCGCCGGGCCGACGCTGGGCGAGCACAACGAAGCCGTGTTCAAGGGCCTCCTCGGTCTGAGCGCCGACGAATACGCCTCGCTCGCCGCCGACGGCGTCTTCGCTTAGAACTGCGCGGAAGTGTCGGAAGCCGAAGAGATCGCCCGGCGCAAGGGCGAGCATCTCCAGCTCGCCGCCGAGGGCGACGTCGAGACCAGGTCGAGCGCGGGATGGGAGGACGTCCATCTCGTGCACGACGCGCTGCCGTCGATCGATGCGAAGGACATCGCCGTCGGCACGACCTTCCTCGGTCACGCGCTGCGTCTGCCGCTCGTCATCTCCGGGATGACCGGCGGCCACGGTCGCGCGATCGCGGTGAACGAGCTCCTCGCGCGTGTCGCCGAGCGCACCGGGATCGCCATGGGCGTGGGCAGTCAGCGCGCGGCTCTGCGCGATCCGTCGCTCGCGCCGACGTACGCGGTCGTGCGTGAGAACGCCCCCCACGCCTTCGTGATCGCCAACGTCGGGATCTCCCAGCTGGTGAAGCAGGACAGCGAGGGCGCGCTCGCGGTGAAGGACATCGAGAAGATCGTGCGGATGGTGAAAGCGGACGCGCTCGCACTCCACCTCAACTACCTCGAAGAGTCCGTTCAGCCCGAGGGGCAGACGCGCGCGAAAGGTTCGGACGCCGCGGTGCGCGCACTGGTTCGCCGCTCGCCGGTGCCGGTGATCGCGAAGGAGACCGGCGCGGGCATCACGCTCGAGGTCGCGCGACGGCTGCGCCGCCTGGGAGTGAAGGCGATCGACGTCGGCGGCGTCGGCGGGACGTCGTTCGCCGCGATCGAGTCGCTCCGCGCCGCGGCGCAGGGCGACAAGCAGCGCATGAGCCTCGGCGAGCGCTTCCGCGACTGGGGCGTGCCGACCGCGGTCGCCGTCGTCGGCGCCGCCGCGACCGGCTTGCCGGTGATCGCGACCGGCGGCGTGCGGAGCGGACTCGATGCCGCGAAGGCGCTGGCCCTCGGCGCGACGGTCGTCGGCGTCGGCCGTCCGCTGCTGCAGGCGGCACTCAAGGGCGAGGCCGCGGTGCTCGATTGGATCGCAGCGTTCGAGCTCGAGCTCCGCACCGCGACCTTCCTCTCCGGGGCGCACCGCGCGGCCGATCTTCCGCGCGCCAGCGTCGTCATCACCGGCCGCTCGCTCGCGTGGCTGGAGCAGCTGGGCTACCGGCGGCGCGTCGCGGAGCGCCGCGGAGGCTCGTGAGCGGATTCCCACCGCCGCAGGTCGTGGACGATCTGGTCCTGGCGAACCACATCCTCTCGAACGAGGGCGTCCTGGATGCCTTCGGCCACGTCAGCGCGCGGCATCCGACGACACCGGACCGCTTCCTCATCTCGCAGACCCGCGCTCCCGAGCTTGTGGAAACCGGCGATCTCCAGCTGCTCGACCTGCGTGGCGAGCGCGTGGCGGGCGCGGAGGGCCGCTCCTATGAGGAGGTCGCGATCCACGCGGCGGTGTATCGCGGGCGCTCGGATGTCGGCGCGGTCGTGCACTCGCACGCGCCGTCGGTCATCCCCTTCGGCGTGACCGGCGTCCCGCTGCGACCGATCTATCACATGGGATCGGTGATCGGACATGAGATCAAGGTGTGGGACATCGCGCAACGCTTCGGCGAGACCGATCTACTCGTGCGCGCCGCCACGGAGGCCGACGATCTCGCCGCGGCGCTGGGCGGGCGGACGGCTGTGCTGATGCGCGGCCACGGCTGCGTCGTCACCGGCGCGGACCTCCGCGCCGCCGTCTTCGCGGCGGTGTACCTCGAGCGCAACGCGACGCTGCTCGCGGCGTCGCTCCGGCTCGGCGAGGTGCGCGGGCTCAGCAAGGCCGAGACGCAGCGCGCCTCCGAGATGCTGCGCGGCCGCGCCGGCGACCGCGCCTGGGAGTACTGGGTGCGCAGGCTGCCGCACCGCGCGACCAACCCGTAGCGGAAGGCGAGCAGCCAAGCCGCGCTCGTCGCGGTGTCGTATCAACGAAACGACGACCTCCGTCGCGCGCTGACTTTTCGTCCGCTGCGCGCCCACGGGAAGATCGGCTGGTGGCCTTTTATCTAGGGCATCGCACGTTTGACCGTGAGACGAACGAGCTGCTCGTTGGCGTCCCGGTTGTGGACTGAGCAGATCGCCGCTGTACCGGTGTCCGCCCACAGGCTGGGCCGCAGTGAGGAAGAGGTTGGCTCGAGGCCCCGTGGGGGCTGCCGTGATCGCGGGCGCCGTCGTCCTCCTGTTGTTGGGGGCGGCGGCGCCCGCGTTCGCTGACGATCCGCCAACACTCCCGCCGCGCGCCGTCCCAGTCCCGCGCGGCATCGCCGCGACACCGAGCGGCGGCTCGTACGAGCAGCTCATCTCCTACGCGAACGATTCCGCCCGCGATCTCGGCGCCATCCAGCAGGAGGCGCGCGACGTCGCGGCCGAGCGGAACGAAACGCTCGCTCAGATCAGCACGCTGGCGGCTCTGACCCAAAAGCCGAGCGCGGTGCGCGATCGCCTCGAGCGCGAGGCGCTGCGTCTTTCGGCCACGACGAAGATCCCATCGGCCTCGACGGTGTCCCCGGCGACGCGTGAGGCCGCCGACGAGATGCGCACGCTACGCGTCGAGCTGAAGCAGCAGTACGTCGCGCTCCAGGCCGACGCGGTGGCGCTCGCGCCGTACGCGGTGATCGTATCGCCGAACGGCGCGTGGACGACACCGGCTCTGGGTGAGCTCACACAGGGCTTCGGACGAACGACCTACCAGGGCGAGCCGGCGCGCGTCTACGACGGGGTCTATTACGCGCACTTCCACGAGGGCATCGATATCGGCGCGGACATCTATTCACCGGTCGTCGCCGCGGCGCCGGGTCGCGTGGTGTGGGTCGGCCATCTTCCCGACGGCGCGATGGTCGTGTTGATCGCCCACATCGGAGGTCTCGTCTCGCTATACGCGCACCTCGATGACCGCATCGCGCCGCCGCGCGTCGCCGCGGGCGATGAGGTGCAGCAGGGCCAGATCATCGCCGCGATCGGCATGACCGGGATGACGACCGGTCCTCATCTGCATTTCGCGGTGTGGCTGAATGGCGAGCTCATCGACCCGCTCTCACTTCTCGCGCCCTAGCGCGTTTACTTTCCTTTGAGGTTTCTTGTCACGGCGGCGACACCACGCGCGCGCGCGGAAATGGAGACTCACATCCACTGACCAAAGTACTGGTGGGAAGGTCAGATGGGGTGGATGTGATGCGACGTCTCGCGTATCTATTCGTCTTCGCGCTGCTCATCACGATGGTGTCGGCGGGCAAGGCCGATGCGGGCTTCGAGTGGTGCTCGGAGGATCCGACCTTTGTCGTGAACGGCAACGTCATCGACATCAACACGCTGTTCCCGGCGAAGTACGCGTCGTCGGTGAAGGGACCGGTCGTCGTCGAGTTGCTGGTGCCCTCGAACGCGATCGCGGCGGTCCTCACGCTTCCCGGATCCGTTCCGGTGCAGGGCAAGGTCACCAAGTCACTGCCGGCCTGGTGGGGTCTGTTGAACATGCCCGTCGTCGCGCGAGTGACCGTCAACGCGTCGGCGTCGTTCGATACGTACACCCGCGCGATCGGCACGGGCCTCTGGCTGGTGACGACGGTCGCGGGAAAGTCCAACCAGACGTCCCACGACAAGTTCTACCTGCTGCTCCCGTAATCAGGTGTCGCGCCTTCGGTGGCAGCTGCGGACATATATCGGCGGCGTGATCGTCGCCGGCGCCGCGGCGCTGTCCCTCGCCGTCTTCGGCCGCCCGCTGAACGCGACGGAGGACTTGCTCGTCGTCGGCATCCTTCTCGGGCTCGCGACGCTCGCGCAGGTCTGGCCCGTCCACCTCTCGCTCAAGGTCAAGCTGACCGTCGACGACACGCCGCTGTTCGCCGCGGCGCTCCTGCTCGGTCCGTTCCTCGCGATGCTCGTGGCCGCGGTGAGCGCGCTCCTGGGGCTCCACCTCCGCAGCGCGCGGATGCCCTGGTACAACCGCACGTTCACCGCCGCGGTCTCCGCGCTCGCCACCGGCGCGGCGGCGATCGCCTACCTCGCCCTCGCCGACGGCGCACGGCCGATGCTGTCGCAGCCGGTGCCCATCCTCGCGGCCGGCGCGGCGCGTTACCTCACGCAGGCCGCCCTCGTCGACATCGCCGTCGCGCTGCAGATGAAACGTCGTCCGTTCGCGTCGTGGTGGACGCTGCACCGGCGCGACCTCGCGCAGATGACCGGCCTCTACCTCCTCGGTGCGATCGCCGCGGTGTCCGCGGACGGGCAACCCCTCGCGCTCGTGCTGTTCGCGGTCCCGATGGTCGCGATGCTCATCACGCTGCGCGACAGCGCGCGCGTGCGCGAGCAGACGCGTGCCGCGATCCTCGAGCTGGCCGATCTGATCGACCTGCGCGACCCATACACGCACGGCCATTCGCAGCGCGTCGCCGCGCTCGCGGAGCGTCTCGCGAAGCGGCTCAAGCTGCAGTACTCGCAGGTCGAGCTGATCCGCGACGCCGCGCGCGTGCACGACATCGGGAAGATCGGAACGAACGACGTGGTGCTCCTCAAGGCCGGCCCGCTCGATGCGGACGAGCAGGCGGAGATGCGTCGGCACGTGGATATCGGCCACCGGCTGCTGCGTCATCTGCCGGAGTTCTGGGAGGGCGCCGAGCTCGTGCTCGCGCATCACGAGCGCCACGACGGCAAGGGCTATCCGCGAGGCCTCCAAGGCGACGAGCTCCCGCTGGAGGTGTCGGTCATCTCGGTCGCCGATACCTACGACGCGATGACCAGCGACCGCCCCTATCGCAAGGGCCTGGGGTGGGAGAAGGTGCGCGCCGAGCTGCTTCGTTGCCGCGGCGCGCAGTGGCGCGAAATGGCGGTCGATGCCTTCGTTACGATGATCGAGGACGAGCGCCGCGAGCTGGCGGCGCGCCAGCCCGTCGCGGTCCCGGCGACCGCCCGCCTGAGCGAGCGCTGAGGGCCGTCGCCGAGACTTAGCCCCCGCTTGCCTTGACAGGGTTTTCGGCCGTGCCCTACAGTCTTAGCAGTCAACCCGGGCGAGTGCTAATCCACAAGACGGCCCCAGCCGGGCACCGGCACGGGCGAAAGTGAAGGGGGAATTCGAATGCCAGCAGTCGCAGAGAAGATCAAGCTCAAGCCGCTCGGATCCCGCGTGGTCATCAAGGCCCTCGATCGTGAGGAGACCACCAAGAGTGGGATCTTCCTTCCCGACACGGCCAAGGAGAAGCCGATGGAAGGCCGCGTTCTCGCGATCGGCCCCGGCGACCGTGATGAGGACGGCAAGCGCATCCCGGTCGAGCTCAAAGAGGGCGAGCGCGTCCTGTACCAGAAGTACGCCGGAACCGAATTCAAGCTCGATGGTGAGGAGTACCTGATCCTGTCGGAGAAGGACGTCCTCGCGCGCATCGAGGAATAGGGAGAGGGAAAAATCATGGCAAAGCAACTCGTATTCACCGATGACGCGCGCAAGAAGCTGAAGCAGGGCGTCGACGTCATGGCGAACGCCGTGAAGACCACGCTCGGCCCCAAGGGCCGCAACGTCGCGCTCGACAAGAAGTTCGGCTCGCCCACCGTGACCCACGACGGCGTCACCGTGGCGCGCGAGATCGAGCTCGAGGACCCGTTCGAGAACATGGGCGCGCAGCTCCTCAAGGAGGCCGCGACCAAGACCAACGACATCGCCGGCGACGGCACGACCACGTCGGTCGTCCTCGCACAGGCGATCGTCCACGAAGGCCTGCGGAACATCGCCGCGGGCGCCAACCCGATGCTCCTGAAACGGGGCCTCGAGAAGGGTGGCGAGGCGGTCGTCGAGGCCATCAAGGCCGAGGCGAAGGAAGTCAAGGGCAAGGCCGAGATCGCCCAGATCGCGACCATCTCCGCCGCCGACGAGCAGATCGGCCAGCTCATCGCGGACGTCATGGACAAGGTCGGCCGCGAGGGCGTGATCACCGTCGAGGAGTCCAAGGGTCTGCTGTTCGAGACCGAGTTCGTCGAAGGCATGCAGATCGACCGCGGATACATCTCGGCGTACTTCGTCACGAACGCCGACCGCATGGAAGCGGTCATCGAGGATCCGTACATCCTCATCACCGACAAGAAGATCTCCGCGATCACCGACATCCTGCCGGTGCTCGAGAAGCTCGTGCAGGTCACGAAGAACCTCGTGATCGTCGGAGAGGACATCGATGGCGAAGCCCTCGCCACACTCGTCGTCAACAAGCTGCGCGGCACGCTCAACGTGCTCGGCGTCAAGGCGCCGGGCTTCGGTGACCGCCGCAAGGCGATGCTCGAGGACATCGCGATCCTGACCGGTGGCC
>VBEZ01000086.1 GCA_005882255.1 Chloroflexota bacterium
TTCGCGACCTGCTCGCGCGTTCGTTCCGCTTCAGCGCCCTCGAGCCGGAGACCGAGATCGCCAGCGCCGACGGCGAGACGCGGAAAGCGCTGCTCCGCCTACACGACGGCCATCACATCGAATCGGTCCTCATGCCGCATCACGGCGCGCGGAACTCGGTCTGCTTCTCGACGCAGGCGGGCTGTCCGATGGCCTGCGCGTTCTGCGCCACGGGTGAGATGGGGCTGGTGCGCAATCTCACGGTCGGCGAGATCGTCGATCAGGTGCGTCACTGGCAGCGTGAGCTTGTCGCACGCGGCGAGCGCGTGTCGCATGTCGTCGCGATGGGAATGGGGGAGCCGCTCGCGAACTTCGACGCGACGGTCGCGGCGGTGCGGATGCTCATCGACCCGCAGCTCTTCGGCATCAGCCCGCGCCGCGTGACGATCTCGACGGTCGGCGTGGTCCCGCAGATGGATCAGCTGGCCGCGCTGGATCCGCCGATGAACCTCGCGGTCTCGCTGCACGCGCCGAACGACGCGATCCGTGGCGCGATCGTCCCACTGAACAAGCGCTGGAACATCGACGAGGTGCTCGGCGCCTCCGCTCGCTACGTCGCGCGGACCAAACGCCGCGTGACGTTCGAGTACGTGTTGCTCGCGGGCGTCAACGACGCGGAGGACCACGCGACGGAGCTGGCCGAGCGCATCGAGGGCCTGGGCCGGACCTCCGATTACCACGTGAACCTCATCCCGGTGAACAAAGGTCCCGGCCAGTTCGCGCGTCCACCGGAACGACGGATGGAACGCTTCGCGGAGATCCTTCAGGAGCACAGCATCGCGGCGACGCTGCGCATCAGTAAAGGACAGGACATCGCGGCCGGCTGCGGTCAGCTGAAAGTGCCCGAGGGAAGGGCGGCGGTCGCGGCGGTCTAGCGGACCTTCGCCTTTTCGCGCTTCTTGGCCATCCGCGCGTCCTTGGTCTGGTCGCGGCGGCAGCGCGTGCAGTCGAGTGGCTCACGGCCGATCCGAACGCAGCGGTCTTCCCGCAGATCGCGCAGGCGCGTGGCATCAGCGGCATCTCCTCAGCTGGGGGAATCGAGGTCAATGGTACTGTCGCGCGCATCGCGACGCAATGTGACGGCACGACTCTGTTGCGCGTCCTCGAAGCCGCCGCCGATCGTCTCGAGCGCGCGGTCGACGAGGTGAACGCGCTCAACGTGTATCCGGTCCCGGACGGGGACACCGGAACGAACATGGTCCACACCGTCCACTCGGCGCTGAAGCACGCGCGCGCGGCGGAGCCGACCCTCGCCGCCGTGAGCGCGGCGGCGGCCCACGGAGCGCTCATGGGCGCGCGCGGCAACAGCGGCGTGATCCTGTCGCAGATCATCCGCGGCCTGAAGGACGCTCTCGCGAGCGCCGATGATCTCGGCAACCGCGAGCTTCGCGCTGCGCTCAACCTCGCTCGGCGCCATGCGCACGATGCCGTGAGCGCGCCGCGCCGAGGCGGTCGCGCGCACCCGTCAGGAGAACCCGGTGAACAAGGCCGCGGGCGTGGTCGATGCCGGCGCGAAGGGCCTCTGGTATCTGTTGGACGGTGCGCTCGCCGCGCTGGAAGACCGAAGTCCGACAATCTCCGCGGCGGCGACCCGGTCGCAGACCGCGCCCACGAGAGCGGTCGCGAGCGACGTGTCCTCCTGGGCGGGCGCGTACGACGTGCAGTTCTTGGTGGAGCATCCCTCGCGGCCGATCGAGGAAATCCGGGCGGAGATGACCAAGTTCGGCGCCGATTGCGTGCTCGTCGTGGGGGACGAATCGGTCGTGAAGGTCCACGTTCACACGCTGCAGCCCGACAAGATCGTCGCGATCGGGATGACCGCGGGCCGCCTCGGCGACGTGGTCGTGGAGGATCTCGATGCGATGACGGCGCAGCACGAGGCCGCGACCGGGATCGTCATCGAGCCTCCACGCCGCGAGCCCACCGCCGCCATCGGCGTCGTCGCGGTCGTGCCCGGCTCAGGCTTCGCGACGGTGGCGCGTTCGCTCGGGGCCACGCCGCTGCGTGGTGGCGCGACGATGAACCCCTCCACGGAGGAGCTGCTCGGCGCGATCCGCGAGGCGAACGCGCGTCACGTCGTCGTGTTGCCGAACGACAAGAACGTCATCCTCGCGGCGCAGTCCGCCGCGAAGCTCGCCGACGTGAAGGTGACGGTGATCCCGACGCGCACCGTGGCCCAGGGCATGGCCGCGCTCGTCGCGTTCGATGCGACGAAGGACGCGACGCAGGTTGCCGAGGAGATGCGCGAGGTCGCCGAGCGCGCGCACGGTATCGAGGTGACGCGCGCGAGCCGGACCACCAGCGTTGATGGCGAGGACGTGCGCGCCGGCGAGGCGATCGCGCTCCTGGACGGGCGCGTCGTCGCGCATGGCGAGGACGAGGTGACCGTTTTGGTCGACGCCGCGAAGCGCCTCACGGAGGCCGAGCTCTTCACGCTCTACTCGGGCGCCGACGTCGACGCGTTACGCGTGCAACACGCGGCCCAGCGGCTCCGCGCCGCGTGTCCTCGCGTCGAGGTCGAGGTCATCGACGGCGGTCAGCCGCACTACCCATTCATCGTCGCGGCCGAGTGAGGGAAACGCAGCTCGAATGGTCCGGCCCGCGGTGAACGCAGACCGGCATCACGCGGATGACCTGGCCGAACTGCAGCGTCTTCTCGAGGCGAGTGCGCGGTCGGCCGGCGATGCGTTGCGCGAAACCTTTGCTCCTCAGGGACACATGCTCTCCGCGCTGCAGCTTGCGGCCTACTTCGATCGCACCCGAGGATTCGCATTCGCGACGGTGACCGCCAAGGGGGAGCCGCGCGTCGCGCCCGTCGGCGCCGTCTTCTACCGCGCGAAATTCCACATTCCGACCGCCGCCTATTCGAGACGCGTAGCCGATGTTCGCGAGCGGAATAGCGTAAGCCTCACGCACTTCGTCCTGGGCTCGGTCGCCGTCATCGTGCACGGTCGCGCGGTGGTGCTTTCGGAGGTCGATCCTGATTTCGGTGCGCTTGACGTGTTCCATGACGGAGGTACCTGGTGGCGGGAGCTGCGCGCAAAACGTGCCGGCGTGTATCTGCGTGTCGATGCGGAGCGCGTGTATTCGTGGGCAGCCGATCCGCTCGCGTTTCCCGCGTAGCCATGCGTGGAGCGAGCTCGTCGCGCGCGAAGTTGATCGCTAGCCCCTCGCCGGCCTCCGCGTCGTCGTGCGCGTGCGCATCGTCGTCTTCCGCTTGGCCGTCGTCGTCCGCTTGGTCGTCGCAGCCTTCTTTGGTGCGGCCTTGTCGCCCCAGCTCATGCCGTGGGTCTTCGCCCAGGCGTGCCATTCCGGGACGGGGTGGCTGACGGTCCAGAGGAAGTGATACGTCCCACTGTCGCCGACGAACTTGAAGCGCTTCTTCAGATCCGTCGCGAGGTCCTCGTAGTCGCCGAAGGAGCGCAGATGTTTCCGGAAACCGCCATCGCGCTCGAGGTCGAGGATCGCGCGCGCGTTGTGCACCACGGCGGCGATCTTCGGCCGGCTGCGGATCACGCGCGGGTCGGCCGCGAGTGTGTCGATCTCGCGGTCTCCCATGCGCGCGACGCGCTCGACCTGGAAACCACGGAAGGCGGGCTTGATCGTCGACCACTTCGCGTCGACGACGCGCCAGCTGATCCCCGCCTGGAAGACGCTCTTGCTCAGCTGCTCGAGGTAGTCATCGATGCTCTTCGGTTTGATGCGCGGCGGCGCTTCCACGACGTCATGACTCTACGCGTTTTCGCGCGTTCGCTTTTGTTAGCCTCGGGAGCGAATGGGAGCCGCTCTGGAGGTACGAACGTCGAGGCCGAGTAGCTCGCTCGAGCTTCCCGTCACGGCCCTGCCCGGGATCGGCGACGACTCCGCGAAGCTGCTCGAGCGCATCGAGATACGCACGATCGGCGATCTGCTTTGGCATCTGCCGCGAACCTACGCCGACTTCTCGAAGTTCACGCCGCTCAGAAGCGTGCGCGCGGAGCAGGAGCAGACCGTCGAAGCGGTTCTCGGCCGCATCGCGCAACGACGGACCGCCCGCGGGCAGCTCATGACCGAGGTCGAGCTGCTCGACCCGCAGGATCGCTCGCCGACGAACGTGCGCGCGACCTGGTTCGGCCGTCAGTTCATCAAGGAGCGCTATCCCGAGGGGCAGCTCGTGCGGCTCTCCGGCAAGGTGAGGTTCTTTGGCCGGTCGCTGCAGTTCTCGAACCCGAAGATGGAGAACGCGGCCGCCGAGGCGGTGCACACCGGCCGCATCGTGCCGATGTACCGGCTCACAGAGGGGCTGAAGGAGGGCCACCTGCGGCGCTGGCTGCACACCGCGGTGATGGGCGGCGCGAAGCGAACGCCAGTCGTGCGCGAGGTCGCCGATCCGCTGCCAGAGGCGGTGCGTACCCGCCGCTCGCTCGTGCCGATCCAGGACGCGCTGCGCGAGGTCCACTTCCCGTCGGAATGGAAGGACCTCTTCAGCGCGCGGCGGCGTCTCGCGTTCGACGAGCTTCTGGTGCTGCAGCTCGCGCTCGGCCAGCGGCGCGCCCGATGGACGAAGGATGCGAAGGCCCTACCGCTGCGCGCCGACGACGAGGAGGTCGCGCGCTGGATCGCGTCGCTACCGTTCGCGCTGACCGCGGGCCAGCGCCGGGCGTTCGACAAGATCCGCGAGGACCTCGGCAAACGCGTGCCGATGTCGCGCCTGCTCGAGGGCGACGTGGGATCGGGCAAGACCGTGGTCGCGGCGCTGGCCGCGCGCATCGCGGTGGCCTCCGGTTCGCAGGCGGCGCTCATGGCGCCGACGGAGCTGCTGGCGGAGCAGCATCATCGTTCGCTCACGATTCTTTTCGCGGGTGGTCCGCGTCACGCGCTGCTCACCTCGAGCGTCACCGGCGCGGCCCGTCAGGAGATCCTCGCCGACCTCGCATCGGGCGAGCTCGAGGTCGTCGTCGGCACGCACGCGCTGGTCGAGGAGGGCGTCTCGTTCAAGCGTCTCGGTCTTGCGATCGTTGATGAGCAGCACCGCTTCGGCGTTCGGCAGCGCGCGACGTTCCGCGAAAAAGGCATCGACCCTCATCTACTGCTGACGACGGCGACGCCGATCCCACAGACGCTGTCGCAGACCGTGTACCGCGACCTCGACATCTCGATCCTCGATGAGCTGCCCTCGGGCCCTCAGCTGATCCGCACCGAGGTGCGTCCCCACGAGACACTGCCGAAGATCTGGCCCTGGGTGAAGGAGCGCGTCTCGGCCGGCGAGCAGGCATTCGTCGTCACGCCGCGGATCGTTGAGGATCCGGAGGAGGACATTCCCAGCGCCGAGGCGACGTTCCGCGATCTGAGCGCGAAGGATCTCGCCGGCGTCCGCGTCGGCCTGCTGCACGGACGAATGCCCGCGCGCGAGCGCGATGACGTCATGCGGCGCTTCGCGGCCCGCGAGCTCGACGTGCTCGTCGCCACGACGGTCGTGGAGGTCGGCATCGACATCCCGAGCGCGA
>VBEZ01000118.1 GCA_005882255.1 Chloroflexota bacterium
CAACGATCATCGTCGTCGGCGGGAAGAACTCCGCGAACACGCGCGAGCTCGTGAACCTCGCGAAGATGCAGGGTCGCACCGCGTATCACATCGAGAACGCCGATGAGCTGCGGCCGGAGTGGCTGCGGGATCAGGAACGCGTAGGGCTCATCGGTGGTTGCTCGACACCGATGGACACGCTCCTCGAGGTCAAGGAGCGCGCCGAGGAGCTCGCCGCAGCGGTCCCGGCCTAACCCTCGTGTCCCGCGCCGTCGTTGCCGTTGTCGGCAGGCCCAACGTTGGGAAGTCGACGCTCTTCAATCGCATCGTCGGCGAGCGTGTCGCGATCGTCGAGGACCTCCCCGGCACCACCCGAGACCGTGTCTACGCGACCGCCGATTGGCGCGGGCGCGAGTTCTCGCTCATCGACACGGGCGGTCTCGACGATCCGAAGGCCGGCGAGATGGAGGCGGCCGTCCGGCGCCAGGCCGAGGCCGCGATCGCCGAGGCCGACGTGGTCATGTTCATCGTCGACGCGCAGTCGGGGATCCTTCCGGTCGAGCACGACGTCGCCGATCAGCTCCGCCGCAGTGGCAAGCCGGTCCTGCTCGTCGCGAACAAGGCGGACTCGTGGCGCGGCGAGGCGCAGGCCGCCGAGTTCTACGAGCTCGGGCTGGGCGACGTGTATCCCGTCTCCGCGATCCAGGGACACGGAACGGGAGATCTCCTCGATGCGGTCATCGAGCATCTGCCCGCGCAACAGTCCGACGAGCCGTCGACGGATGCCCACATCGCGATCGTCGGTAGGCCGAACGTCGGCAAGTCGAGCTTCCTCAACACGCTGGTCGGGAGCGAGCGCGCCGTCGTCAGCGAGATCCCCGGCACCACGCGAGACAGCCTCGACACAGCGCTCGAGTTCCGCGGCCGGCGCCTCGTGCTCGTGGATACCGCGGGCATCCGACGCCGCGGGCGTGTCGAGCAGGGCATCGAGCACTACGCATTGCTGCGCACCGCGCATGCGCTGGAGCGCGCCGACGTCGCCATCCTGCTGACCGACGGGACGGAGGGCATCACCGCGCAAGACACGCACATCGCGGGGTACGCGCTCGAGGCCGCGGTCGGCCTGGTTCTGGCGGTGAACAAGTGGGACGTGGTAGACCGTGGCGAGGAGATGACCGCGCACGTGCTGGCCGAGATCACCCGCGAATTCCACTTCGCGCCGTGGATGCGGCATCATTTCGTGTCCGCGAAGACCGGCCGCAACGTGGAAGCGACTCTGGAGGACGCGCTCGCGATCGTGGATGAGCGCAAGAAACGCGTGCCCACGTCGGAGCTGCACAAGGTGCTGACCGAGGCGATCGCGGCACATCCGCCGGCGCCGTACCGCGGTCGCGAGGTGCGCTTCCGGCACGTCACGCAGGCACGCGGCAAGGCGCCGACGTTCGTCTTCTTCGTCGATCCGCCGGAGGGCGTGCACTTCACGTTCGCGCGATACCTCGAGAACAAGATCCGCGAGCGCTTCGGCTTCCCGGGCACACCGATCAAGCTCGAGTTCAAAGCGTCGTTCGAATGAGCGATCCCGCCGCGCTGCTCGCGTTCGCGATCGTCGCACTCGTCGGCTACGGCATCGGTTCCATCTCGAGCGGCTACCTGGTCGGCAAGATCTACCGGAACGTCGACCTGCGAACGGTCGGGTCGGGCTCGACCGGCGCGGTCCTGAAGGGCGCGCTCGCCGTCCTCTTCGCGCAACTTCTGTTCAGCGTCGACGGGGACGGGCGTCACATGGCCGAGGCCCTTGCCGCGGTGGGTGCCGTCGCGGGCCACTGCTGGCCTCCGCTCCTACAGGGCCGTGGCGGCCGGGGCGTGGCGACGGGTTTCGGCGCGCTGCTCTTCGTCGCGACACCAGCCTGGGCGAGCGCGGTGGCGTTCTTCGCGATCGCTCTCGCGCTCACGCGCATGGTGTCCGTGGGGTCCCTCGCCTCGGTCATCGGTGCGCTTTTGGGGTACCTCCTCTTTACCGCGACCGGGTGGCTGTCCTTCAGCTGGGCGACGCTCGCGTTCATCGTGATCGGCGGCAGCATCGTGTATGTGCGACACCTCCCGAACATCCAGCGGATCCTCCGCGGCGCCGAACCGCGCATCGGCGTTCGACCGTGACCGTCGCGATCCTCCAGGCTGGGTCGTGGGGGACGACGCTTGCGACCATCCTCGCCCGCGACGGTCAGCGCGACGTCATCCTCTGGACTCGCAACGTCGAGCAAGCGCGGGAGATCGCCGCGCAGCGGGAGAACCGGAGATATCTGCCGGGCATCCGGGTACCCGACCGCGTCGAGGTCACCGGGGACATCGCGCGCGCGCTGGCAGCCGAGGACATCATCATCGCGGCGCCCAGCATCGGAGTAGGTGCGCTTCGCGAGCGTATCGGTGCGCGCCTGCGTCGCGAGCAGCGCGTGCTCTCGGCGACGAAAGGCCTCGCTGAGGGCGGACAGCGCATGAGCGAGCTCTGGGCGGAGGTCGTCGGCCGCGAGCGCGTCGCGGTGCTCTCGGGACCGAACATCAGCCGCGAGATCGCGGCCGGGCTTCCCGCGGCGACGGTGATCGCGTCGGTCGCGGCCGAGACCGCGAAGCATTTCCAGGAGCTCGTCGGCACGCCGATGTTCCGTGCCTACACCGACACCGACGTCGTCGGCGTCGAGCTGTCGGGCGCGCTCAAGAACATCGTCGCCCTCGGCGCGGGCGCGATCGACGGCATGGGCTATGGCGACAACGCGAAGGCCGGTTTCATCACGCGAGGACTTGCGGAGATCGCTCGCTTCTCGTTCGCCAAGGGGGCGAATCCCCTGACCGTCGCCGGGCTCGCGGGTGTCGGTGATCTCGTCGTGACCTGCATGAGCAAACACTCGCGGAACCGCACGGTCGGAGAGCTGCTCGCGAAGGGCCTGGGGCTCGCCGAGATCCGTCAGCGGCTCGGCGGGCAGGTGGCGGAGGGCGTGACCACCGCCGAGGCCACCTATCGCGCCGCGCAGGACGCGGGCGTGACCATGCCGATCACGGAGCAGACGCACCTGGTGCTCTCGGACGGCAAGCCGATCCGTGAGGCGATGCGCGACCTCATGCAGCGGGAGCGCGGCGACGAGGTGGCGGGCCCGCTGGCTGAGCTCTCGCGGCTGATCACGAGCACGGCCGCCGCACGGCGCGATGACAGCGCCGCACGTTCTCCTTCATCGCGCTGAGCGTTAGGCACGCGTGACCCTGCTGCGCCTTCGCCGATCCGGCGCCGGCCTCCTGCGCGTCCTTCCGTTCCTGCTTACCGCCTGCGTCGCGTCGCAGTCGACGGCACCGGCTCCGTCTCAGACCGCGACGTCCCCGTCACAGCTCGCGCTCCGCGTGCTCGTGACCGGGCTGACGGACCGTGACACGAGTGGTCCGCCGCTTGCCGGAGCGCACGTGTGCGCGGCGACGCCGCATGGCGAAGAGCGCTGCACCGATGCGGCGAAGGACGGCACCGCCACGTTCACGCTCGCGCCGTCGACCTATCTCCTGCGCGTCGAGGGCCCCGACCCAACGCGCTGGATGCCCGACCGTCGGGTGATCGACGTCACCGGCGCGGACACCGCCGTGTGGATCGGGTTGCCCGCGCGCATCCGGATCAGCGGCGTGGTCAAGACCGACGCCGGGACGCCCGTCGCGCGGGCCCAGGCGTGCGCGCATCCGATCAGGCGCGTTAACGCCGTGTGCGCGCGCTCCGGCGCGGATGGGAAGTACACCATCGATGAGCGCGCGGATCTCTATCGCGTCGATGTCGAGGGTCCGCCCGGCGGGAAGCTCGTCCCGCAGTGGGCCGGTGGCGCGACGTTCGAGGACAACTCACCTGTTCTCGACGCGCGAACGGAGGACGTGCCCGGCATCGATTTCGCGCTCGCGGCCGGCGTCGTGCTGCATGGAACGGTGCGCGTCAATGGAGCAACGATCGAGGACGCACAGCTCTGCACCAGCACGCTCGCGGCCCCGATCGGCTGGCAGTGCGAGCGCACCGACAAGCACGGCGCGTACTCCGCATTGCGCGCGCCCGGCGACTACTGGGTCTGGGCGCTCCCGCCCGATCGCGTCCGCGCCATGGGTCTCTGGTACAACCGCGTGCTGACAGGAGTCGACGCGACGGCATTCGATCTCTCTACTGACTCGACGCTCGACATGAATCTGCCGAACGGTCCACAGATCACCGGTCACGTGCGCAACGAGGCCGGAGAACCGGTGCCTGATGCGTTCGTCTGCGTCGACACGCCGTTCCCGACGGGCCGCATCTGCCGGCCCAGCGGCTTCGACGGCGCCTACACCGTGACGACGCGTCCGTCGACGTATGTCGTCAGCGTGATCCCGCCGGCCGGGAGCGGCTACCTCGCGGAATACTGGAGCCACAAGCGCAACTGGGTCGAAGCGGACGCGGTGCGCCTCGGCACGGGTGACACGGAGGTCGATCTCGTTCTCAGGCGCGGCGTGACCGTGAAGGGAACGATCAAGGACAAGCGCGGTCTGCCCGCGGTCAGCGCGACGATCAACTTCGGCGATCCGCGCGTGGTGGAGGCCGCGGCCGCGACGGACGAAGCTGGGGCCTTCGAGGTCGTCGTGCCGGCGGGGAAGTATCACGTCGACGTGTTCCCGCCGCGCTTTCCGGGGAACCTCGTGGGCCGCGAAATGGAGATCGATGCCACCGGTGCGGTCGAGATCGACATCGTGCTCGAGGACATCGCGCCCTGAAGGGCTAACGGCGTACATTGGGTGCGCGCCCGCCCCGCTCGGGCCGGGCAGCTCTCCGTTAGAACGAAGGGGTCATCTGTGTTCGGTCGTCTGTTGAAGCCCCCCGTAGTCGTGTACGCCCACTGCGACATCCCCTGCGGTATCTACGACCCGACGCCCGCGAAGATCGCTGCGGACACCGTCGCGAAGATGGTCGAGAAGATCAATCAGCTGCCGGCGAATGCCACAGATGCCACGACGCGCGGCAACTTCGTTCGCATGATCGCCGTGAAGGAAGAGCACGCCCAGATCTGCAAGAAGGAGCTCGAGATCCTCTGGAGCGACTACTTCAAGCCGGAGCACCTCGAGAAGTATCCGAAGCTGCACGACACCTTCTGGAAGGCCGCGAAGCTCTGCTCGAAGAACAAGCAGAACGTCGACGCGGCTGCCGCCGCGGAGCTACAGGGCGCGGTCAAGGAGATCAGCGACATGTTCTGGGCGACGAAGAAGTGAGGCGCGGTCCCTGGCGTGTGGCCGTTGCCGGCCACAGCATGGAGCCGGCGCTCCGTGAGGGGGATCGACTCTTCGTGCTCCCGCCGCGCCGGCAGCCCCGCGTCGGCGAGGTCGTCGTCGTTCGCGATCCGCGCGACGCGACGCATTTGCTGCTGAAGCGCGTGGCCGCCGTGCACGACGGCGAGGTCACCGTGATGGGTGATCGCCGCGATCACTCCACCGACAGCCGGTACTTCGGCGACGTGCCCCTCACCGATGTCGTCGGGCGCGCGGCGTTCCGCTACCGGCCACTCGCACGCGCCGGACGCGTGCAGCGCTAGCGATGGCGGATGTCACGTGCGTCCGCTGCGGCGCGACGCGCCAGGGCGCGGGGCGCGTGCTGCCTGGGTCGATCGGTGACGAGATCGAGCAGCGCGTGTGCGCGCAGTGCTGGTCGGAGTGGCTCGCGCAGCAGATCCGCGTGATCAATCACTACGGGCTGCGACCTGCACTGCGCGAGGATCGCGAGAAGCTCTACGACTTCACAAGAGACTT
>VBEZ01000119.1 GCA_005882255.1 Chloroflexota bacterium
TAGCTGCGTGCTCTTCTACACGATGCTTACGCGCAAGGGAGTTCGACGCGGACTGGCCCGACTCCTCGACCTTCTCGACCGCTACGAGATCGCGCTTGATCTGCCTGGCTACTCGGAGATCGCAGCTGACCTGCGCGGTGCGTTCGAGCGCCAAATCGACGCCATGACCCTGATACGCGGCTACTCGATCAACGGACAGGCCAAGAAGTAGCACGGGCGACCTCGCTAAGCGTGCGTGTCACAGCGTTGTCGAAGCCTTCGCCGTTCTGGCGCTCGACGAGAAAGCCGCGCATCCCGCACTCGCGCGCCCACGACACGGCGCTCGGCGAGTCGTCGACGACCGCCGCGAGCTGCGGATCGACACCGCTGTCGGCCAGCACCGCGCGGTAATACTCCGGTCCGAACTTCCAGGTGTTCACGAGGTCGGATCCGTAGACGCGGTCGAACAGGTCACGCACGCCGATCTGCTCCAGGAATGCGACAAGCTCATCGTGTGCGTCGGCCGACGCCACGTGGAGCACGAGGCCACGCGCGCGCAGCGCCCGGAGCGCGCGGAGCCCACCCTGCGGCGGGCGGAGCTCGAGGTGCGCCTTGACGTAGGAGACGGTGTCAGCGGCGATACGCTCCGCCTCTTCGTCCGGGGGCCGCTGTAGGCCGATGGCATCACACATCTCGAGGAACCAGAGGCGCGCATCCTTCGCGAAGAATCCGCGGATGTCGGCCGGGCCGCGCCCGGCCATCGCCGAGCGCCAGCGCTCCAGCTGCTGCTCGAACGCCGGGATGTTCGCCGCACCCCACGCCTCGGGGCTGCCGCCGAGTCGCGGCGCGAGGAACTCACCGATGAGACGACGCCACTGGGGCGAGAGATCGTTGTTGTCGATCAATACACCGCCCTTGTCGACGAAGAGGACTTCGATAGGCCCCACCCGCGCGAGTCTAGGAATCCGCTTCGGGAGCGGGACAGTACGCTCCAACGTGATGACGAGCGTGTTCCTCATCGACGTCGACAACACGCTCCTCGACAACGACCGTGCGAAGGCGGACGTCGCGCAGGCGATCGGTGCGCTTGTGGGTCCGGACCGCGCTTCACGCTTCTGGTCGCTCTACGAGGAGGTCCGCGACGAGTGCGGTGTCGTCGACTACCCGGAGACGCTGCGGCGTTTTCGGCGTGCCTTTCCCGATGAGAAGCGCCTCAGCGAGGTCGATCGGGCGGTCCTCGACGTCCCCTTCGAGCGCTACCTCTACCCGCGCGCGCTCGACGTGATCGCTCGCCTATGGCAACGCGGCGAGCCCGCGATCCTCTCCGACGGTGACCGCGTCTACCAACCGATGAAGATCGCCCGTGCCGGGTTGCTGCTCGCCCTACGCGGCAACGTCGTCGTGTACGAGCACAAGGAGGATCACCTCGCCGAGGTCCAGCGCCGGTTCCCGGCGGACCGCTACGCACACATCGACGACAAGGCCGAGCTACTCGCCCTGACCAAGGCGAGCCTCGGCGCTCGGGTCACGACGGTCCACGTTCGCCAGGGACGTTATGCGGACGAGGCTGCTGGCGGCGCTCCGCCGGACATCGTCGTCGACCGGATCGCGGATCTTCTGGCGCTAGATCTCTAATGTGGCGGCCGACGCGCGAGAGCGTCGGCGAGCTCGTCCGCACTCCGGAGGCGTCGACTCAGCGTGCGGAGCAGCGCGGCCGCGACCTGCGGGTACTGCATGACGACCACAGCCATGACGGCCGCGTGGAGCTCGAGCGTCTCGGTGTCCTCGAGCGCCGTGACGGTCGCCGATCGCGGCGCGTTGTCGAGGAGCCCCATCTCGCCGATGACATCACCGGGGCCGAGTTCCGCGAGAACGAGCGGTGTGTCGCCCGGCTGGTTCCGCTCGACACGAACGCGCCCGCGCGTGATGACGTGCAGCGCGTCACTGGCATCGCCCTGCCGCATGATCACGACCCCGGCAGCGAAGTGCTTTGGACGTCCCCGCTCCGCGAGCATCTGGAGGCCTGGCTCGGGCAGCTCCTTGAACAGCGCCACACCGGCCAGCGGTGAAGTCATCGACCTATCATCCTCCCAATGAAGACGCGCCTCCTCGCGGCGGATTCGCCGGGGGCGGTGGAGGAGGCGGCGGCCGCTCTTTCGCGTGGTGAGCTCGTCGCCTTTCCGACCGACACTGTGTACGGTCTCGCCGCCGGGCACGAGCACGTTCGCAAGCTGTACGGCGCGAAAGACCGGCCGAAGGAGAAGCGGATCCCGGTGCTCCTCTCCGATGCGTCGAATCTCGAGGCGAGCGCGCAGGTCACGCCGGCGGCGCGTGTCCTCGCCGAGCGCTTCTGGCCGGGCCCGCTCACGATCGTGCTCGTCGCGCCGCGTCGGGGAACGCTCGCCTTCCGCGTTCCCGATCATCCGCTCGCGAGGCGCCTCATCTCCGCCAGCGGCGGAGGCCTGCCGGTCACGAGCGCGAACCGATCCGGCCAGCCGGATTCGCGCACCGCGCAGGAGGTGCTCGCGCAGCTCGACGGTCGGATCTCGCTCGTCCTCGACGGCGGCCCCACGACCGGCGGCCTGTCGTCGACGATCGTCGACTGCACGACGCAGGACGTGAAGGTGCTGCGCGAGGGCGCGATCTCGACGGAGGAGATCCGGACCGCGCTCGCGTCGACGAAGGTCGCTTGAAGATCGGCATCGCGGCAGACCACGCGGGTCAGGCGCTGAAGGCGACGCTCGTGGAGCACTTGCGCGAAACCGGCCACGAGGTGAAGCAGTACGGTCCGGCGCCGGATCCGGACGACGACTATCCACTGATCGTCCGCGTGCTCGCCGACGCGATCGCGCGCGGCGAGGTCGAGCGCGGCATCTTCACCTGCGGCTCTGGCATCGGACCGGCGGTCGCGGCGAACAAGATCCGAGGGATCCGCGCGGCTGTCGTGGACAACGAATGGTCGGCACGCGACGCGGTGGAGCACATCGACTTGAACCTGCTCACGCTCGGCGAACGCGTGATCGGCAGCGAGCTCGCGAAGAGCATCGTCGACGCGTACCTCGGCGCGAAGGTCCAGGGCGGTCGCCATGAGCGCAGGCGGAAGCAGATCTCAGATTCGGAACGAGCGACGAGCAGTTCACCTGCGAGGAGCGAGTCCGGCCCGCGAGTGACAACGAGCGGTTGATGAGGAGGGGCGTATGAGCCATTTAGAGCGCGAAGATCCCGAGCTGTACGCGGCGATCGAAGGCGAGCGGCGGCGACAGGTCGAGAAGATCGAGCTCATCGCCTCCGAGAACTACACGAGCCCCGCGGTGATGGAAGCGGTCGGCAGCGTGCTCACGAACAAGTACGCGGAGGGCTACCCGGGCCGTCGCTATTACGGTGGCTGCGAGTGGGTCGACGTTGCCGAGACGCTCGCGATCGAGCGCGCCAAGGCGCTGTTCGGCGCGGCCGCGGTCAACGTGCAGCCCCATGCGGGCGCACAGGCGAACATGGCGGCGTACGCCGCGGTGATGCAGCCGGGCGACACGATGCTCGGACTCGCGCTCGACCAGGGTGGACACCTCACGCATGGCTCGCCGGTGAACTTCTCCGCGAAGCTGTACAAGGTCGTCCCGTATCACGTCCGCCGCGAGGACGAGCTGATCGACTACGACGAGATCGAGCGGCTTGCGAAAGAGAACCGACCCAAGGTCATCGTTGCCGGGGCGACCGCGTATCCGCGCTTTTTCGACTTCCCGCGCCTTCGGAAGATCGCCGACGAAGTCGGCGCGCTCCTCATCGTCGATATGGCGCATTTCGCCGGTCTCGTCGCGGCCGGCGAGCACCCGACGCCGGTGGGGCACGCGCAGATCGTCACGACGACCACGCACAAAACACTCCGCGGGCCTCGCGGCGGCATGATCCTCAGCGACGCCGAGTTCGAGAAGCCGATCAACAGCGCGGTGTTCCCCAACATCCAGGGCGGCCCGCTGATGCACGTCATCGCGGGCAAGGCCGTGATGCTGAAGGAGGCGGCGACGCCAGAGTTCAAGGTCTACGCGAAGCAGATACGCACGAACGCGACCACGCTCGCCGCGTCGCTCGCGAAGGCGGGCCTCCGCATCGTGTCGGGCGGCACCGACAACCACCTCATGCTAGAAGCCCGCGATCGCATCGGGCATCCGGCTAGGGACGCCGGCCGTGACGACGCGCGGTATGCGCGAGGCCGAGATGGAGCGCATCGGCGCGCTCATCGCGCGCGCGCTCAACACGAAGGGCGACGACACGGCCGCGCAGGACATCGCCGCCGAGGTCCTCGAGCTCACGCGCCGTTTCCCGGTGCCGGGCATCACGCCGGAACGTGTGTCAGCGAGGTGAGCGAGGAGCGGCTCTGCCGCGACGAGCGAATCAGATGTTGTGTCTCCTCGGCGAAGCCGAGAGATTGAGCAGGCTCTGACCGAGCAGCTGCACGTCTCGACGCATCCGCTGGTCCGCGAGAAGGTCACGCGTTTGCGCGACGAGCGGACGAAGCCACAGCAGTTCCGCGCGCTCGTCGGCGAGCTCGCGACGCTCCTTCTTTACGAGGCCACAGCGGACCTTCCCGTCGAGGATGCGGAGGTGAAGACGCCTCTCGCGATGGCGAAGGGCGCGCGGCTCGCCGAGCCGGTCGGCCTGGTGCCGGTGCTGCGCGCGGGGATCGGCATGGTCGAAGCCGCGCTCGAGCTGATGCCCGAGGCGCAGGTCTGGCACATCGGGCTCTTCCGCGACGAGCGCACGCTGCGGCC
>VBEZ01000045.1 GCA_005882255.1 Chloroflexota bacterium
GTGGTCGAGGCCTTCATCAAGACCGTGGTCGGCGAGCGGCGCAAGAGCGCCCGCGGCGCCGAGAGCCCACACGAGCAGGTCTACCAGCAGGCGGTCGAAGCGGTGCGCGTGTCTTTGTAAAGGGGGATGACATGAAGAACACGATCAAAGGACTTGCCTTCGCGGCGGTGCTCGCACTGTCACTGTTCGCCAGCACCAACAGCGCGTTCGCGAAAGACATCCGGAGCGGCCGCGAGACGGCGTGGACGGACGAGGGACCGGTCCCGACGCTGCCGGGCGGCGTGACCTGGGAAAACACCCTCGACCCGTTCGGCGTCACGTGGGAAGAGTGATCACCGCGGTCCGATCCCCGCTTCGCTCGCTCGGCGCCATCCTGTTCGCAGCGCTGCTCGCGCTGTCGCTCCTGGCGTCGACGGTCGATGCCCTCGCGGCGACGCCGCTCGGCGATCGCGGCGGGCACAGCTCACAGACCGAGGAGCTGCGCGAGTTCTTTCACGGGCGCGGCATCACCTGGGAGTGACCACGACCTAGGTCCCGGCGAGCTCCGGTAGCGCGAAGAGCTCCCGCAGCGACCCGATCACCCGGTCCGGCACCGCCTCGCCCCGCGCGCGCTCGACCGCGCCTTCGTCCGTGAGACCGGTGAGGATGAGCACGCCACGCGCCCCCACCCGATGCGCGGCCACCATGTCGTAGTCGGTCGAGTCGCCGATGACGACCGCGTTGCGCTCCCCTGCCCGGCGGAGCACCTCTTCGAAGAGGAACGGCTCGGGCTTCCCGATACAGATCGCCGTGCGGCCAGTCGCCACCTCGATGGCGGCGACGATCGATCCCGCGCCGGGTAAGAGCCGCCCCTCGACGGGATAGGCGCGGTCGCGGTTCGAGCAGACGAGGAGCGCGCCGGCGAGCACGCAGCGCTGCGCCTCCGCGAGCTTCGCGTACGTCACGTGAAGGTCGAGGCCGACGACGACCGTGTCCGCCGGAGGCGGGAGCGACACGCCGGTCAGGTATCGCCGCATCGCGCCCGGATCGACGCCGTCGGCAGCGGCTCCGCCAGGCGGCTCCACGCCCGGGAGCGACGACGGCTCGCGCACGGTGATGCCCGTCGCGCGGATCTCCTCGCGCAGACCATTCGCGCCGACGACGTACACGTCGCGCGGCTTCGGATCGAGGCGCTCCAGATAATGCGCGGTCGCGTACGCGCTCGTGACGATGTGCTCGGCGTCGCCACCGAGACCGAGTCTCCCGAGACGCTCGACGTATTCCGCTCGCGTCGCGGTCGAGTTGTTCGTCGCGAAGAAGACCTGCCAGCCCGCGTGCCGCAGACGCTCGAGCGTTTCCTTCGCGCCGGGCAGAACGGTGCTGCCCCGGTAGAGGACGCCGTCCATGTCGAAGATCGCGACCGGCACGCAGCCTCCTCGCTCAGTACGCGTGCGTCACGTGCTCGGCGGCCGCCGGCCACTCGCCGCGCAGGAACGCCTCCGCCGCCGGAAAGAACGTCGCGGGATCTTCGAGCCAGGGAAAGTGACCGACGCCGGTGAGCCACAGGACACGCGCATCTTCGACGAGCGTGCCCCACAGTCGCGCGGCATTGGGGAGGACCAGATCCTCGAGACCGTGCACGACCAGCGTTGGTGCGCGGACGTTCCTCGCGCGATCGCTGAGGTCCCAGGTGCTGCCGAGCGAGGCGTAGATCCGTTGCATCAGGCTCGCGAGCGCGGTCGGCCACTCGTTGGGCAGAGCGCAGGGATCGGCCTTGGTCCGCAGCATCGCCTCCGGCCGGCCGAACTGCCGCGGCCCGCTCAGCCGGCGATGCTCGCGGCAGTAGGCGACGCCATCACGCCACTCACCGTTGCCGTGCTCGGCCTCGAGGCGTTTCACGGCCTCGGCATCGACGCGCTCGCGTTGGCGAGTGAGTGCCACGTCGAGCTCGCGCTCCAGCTCTGCCGGGAGGACGGGCGCCGGGCCGAAGTAGCGCATCGACGTCGCGCCGACGAGCAGCAACCGCTCGACCTCGTCCGCGTGATCCGCGGCGTACAGCCCAGCGACGAGACCCATGTACGACCAGCCCATCAGCGAAAAACGTTCGAGACCCAGATGGCCGCGGATCGCGTCGATGTCCTCGAACTCGCTGGCGAACGTCACCGGGACATCGGCTGGGATCGGATCAGAGCGACCGCGGCCGCTGCGGTCGTAGAACACGACGCGGCGACCGAGCGCGAGCGGCTCGAGATCCTCCTGCAGCCAGCATGCGGCGGGCACCAGAAGCGTGGGACCGGCGTCGCCGATGATGCGGTAGTAGAGCCGGAGACCGACCGGGTTTCGCGCGAACCCTTCGTTCAGGAAGCGCTCACGGTCGCGGCTCCTTCTTCGGGCGTCCGCGATACGCGCGCCACGCCTTGCCGGGAGCGCTGTCGGGGTGACGCCGCTCGACGTACGAATCGACGCGCGCGAGCACGAGCGCGACGAGGGCCGCGAGCAACACCTTCCAGAGCTGGAAGAACAGGAGACGCAGACAGCCCATAAGGCAGCAACCCACGCCGGGACTCTAGCGACTGACGTGCCAGCCCACGCGACACGCGTCAGGCGAAGAAGCGACGGAGCTCCAACGCGACGCGCTGGGGATCCGCGCCTCGACCCGTCAGCGGGTCGTCGGGATTGCCCGAGGCCGAGTGCGCGAGACCGGGGAACTCGACGCGCTGCGCCGATGGGAGGACCCGCTCGAGTGCGTCGAGACCGGCCCTCAGGAACGCCGGGCTCTTGCCGCCGCCGAGCAGGAGCACGTCGGCGCGGATCGCCTTGAAGGACTCGAGCGCGCCTTGGGACTCGCTGACCAAGGCGAAGTCGTAGTGCAGCGTCGGAGCGAGCATGCGCACCGTCACGTCTCCGGGCTTTGCTCTCTTGTCGTCGCTCTTGAGCATCTGTTGCGTGAGACGTTCGAGCAGCCAGCGCGGGATGAGATCGAAGATCGGCGGCCCGAGCCGCGCCGCTTTCATGCCGGTGACGAGCGCGGCGGCGACGTTGCCATGCGCGATCTCGTCGTCGAAGCGCCGGAGAAGGGGACTCGATGCCGTCGCGTCGGTCATGAGCGGTGGCTCGAAGATCGCGGCCCGTTGTATCGCGCCTAGGGCGAGCGCGGCGTGAAGCCAGATGATGGCGCCCGAGCTGACGCCGAAGACAAAACGCGCGCCGGTCTTGGTGAGCAGCGCCGCCATGTCCTCGACGTCGCTCCAAATGCCGTAGTGCTCCGGATACGGGCCGCTCATACCGCGGCCGCGGCGGTCGGGTAGGTAGACGGTGAAGGTGTCGGCGAGGGCGTCCGCGAGCGCCTGGTGGCTGCCGGACGATTCCATGGCGCCGTGCAGCACCACCAGTCCCGGACCGCTTCCGAGCTGGCGATAGCCGATGGCCGTGCCGTCGTGCGAGGTGACGGAGCTCGTGGTGTACGGCGCGATCGTGGCGTTCATGGCGTTCCTCCGGCGCGTTAGACTCTTGTGGGTCGATCCGCTGCATGCGACAATATCTGCATAATACAGATACTGACTATATCAGCCGATACACCGAGAGGGTAGCCGATGGCGGTCAAGAAGAAGCGCTCCGAGCTCGTTGCCGCGATCCGCGCGGGTTTCCAGCGGGTCAGCGGGCAGTCCGTCGTGCTCAGCGCGATCATCGCGGAGAAGTTCGGGCTCGCCCCGAGCGACCTCGAATGCCTCGGCTTCCTCCAGCTCGAGGGACCCCTGACCGCGGGACGGCTGGCCGAGCTCACCGGCCTGACCACCGGAGCCGTCACGCGGATGATCGACAGACTCGAAGCGGGCAAGTACGTCCGGCGCCGCGACGATCCGGCCGATCGCAGGCGCGTCGTCGTCGAGCTGAATCCCGCGCGGATGAAGGAGTTCGCGCCGTTCTACGGCCCGATGGCGGAGAGCTCGACGCAGCTCCTCGCTCGTTACACCGACGAGGACCTGGCGCTGATCGTCGATCTGCTCGACGAGCAGCTCCAGTTCGGCCTTCGCCACGCGGCGCGGATCCAGGCCTTGCCGGGGCCACGAGGGCGAAAGCGGGTGAAACTCAGGGCCAAGGTGCTCGGCCAGAAGATCAGGGTCGAGTTTTGATGACGTCGAACCAGACCGCGCGTTTCCTCGGCTCGCTGCGCGCGGTGCGGCACTTCTCGGATCGTCCGATCGCCGACGACGTGCTGCGCGACATCCTCGAGGTCGGTCGTCGCACGGGCTCGTCGAAGAACACGCAGCCGTGGGAGATCGTCGTCGTCCGCGACGCAGTGACCTTGACGCGGCTGTCCGAGCTCGGCGGGTTCGCCGGCTACGTGGCCACCGCGCAGGCGGACATCGTGCTCGTGATGGACAGCGCGAACAACGGGTTCGACTGCGGACGTCTTGCGGAGCGTCTCATGCTCGCGGCCTGGGCGCACGGCGTCGGCTCCTGCATCGCGTCGCTGTTCCCCGACGACAATGCGCGCAGAGCCAAGGAGCTTCTCGGCATTCCGGCGGCGCGCTGGGTCAGGCAGACCGTCGCCCTGGGCTACCCCGCGGACGAGAAGGCGACGCGCGTCGCCGCCGTTCCGCGAATGACCGGCGTCGTCCCGATCGGACGTAAGCCCTTGAGCGAGATCGTCAGCTGGGAGCGCTACGGCAAGCGAAGCTAGAGCCGGCCCAGCGCGTCAGCGATCCAGGACTCGAGCCGCGCGCGCGCCGCAGGGAGCGAAAGGTCGAGGCCGAGCTCGGTGTAGCCCTCGACCCAGTGCGGGAGCCAGCGGATGGGCGGGAGCGAGCTGACAAGATCCCAGAACGCGAGGTCGCGCAGCGGGCCGCGTTCTGACACGTAGCGCGCGAGGAACACGTCGGCGACCCGGGCGCCGCTCAGGAGGGCGAGGTCGTTCCGCGCACTGGCGACGTCGCGCGCGGGGTCGGCGATGCGCGCTCCGTCCCAATCGATGATCCCGGTCAGTCGGCCCTCCCGCCAGATCGTGTTCCCGAACCAGAAGTCGCTGTGGATGAGCACCGGCGGATTCGCCACGACGTGCGCCGCGACGGGTGCGAGTCTCGACGCGAGCGTGTCCCACAGCGGATCGCGTACGTCCGGATCGCGTCCCAGGACACGTGCGAGCCGTTCCGCCGCGGTGCCGTCACGCGGAAAGTCATTCGGGAGCCGCTCCAGGGGCACCGCGTGAAAGTCGGCCATGGCGCTCGCCAGCTGCTCCGCCCACGCGTCGTCCTGCCCAGTGGGCGCTTGCGGTGCACCGGGAAGGAAGGACATCACCATGAGCGGTTCCCCGATGAGCTCGCCCGCGCCGTCCGCGAGGATCGGCCGGGGCGCGAGCGCGGAGACCGCCGCGACGGCGGTCAGCACCTCGTGCAGGTGCCGCACCGCCGCTCCGGCGTCACCCTGCCAGTCGCGGTAGACCCGCACGACCAGCTCGCGCGCGGCTGCGCCGTGCTCGAGTCTGAGCGCGTAGGTCGCGGTGTCGATGCCGCCCGCAAGAGGCCGCGCCGTCACCCGCGTCGCCAGAGGATCGAGGGCGTCGCGGAGCCGCGCGAGGTGTTCGCCGGGGAGCGGCCGCCGACGGCGCTCGGCGGTGAGCGCGGCGCTCATCCGACGACCGGCGGCTGGACGACCGGAAGCGTGTGAAGCGCGTGCGGGACCAGCAGCACGCTGGCGCGCGTGGGCCGGCCGATGTGCTCGTAAGCGATGTCGAGCGCCTCCTCGACGTCGACCGCGGCGCGCAGCTTGGCGAGGCGCACGACCTCCGGCGCTTCTGACGCGGCCACGATCACGAGACAGTGCTCGAGCGTGAGCGCGAGCATCACCGCGCGCTGTTCACCGCCTTCGAAGTGTTGCCGGGCTGCGTCGATCACCGCCGCGGGAGACTCGGCTCGCTCGAGCGCCGCGAGGAAACGCCGCTCCCCCGCTCCATCGCCGGCGCCCTCGTCGAGCTGCGCCGCGATGATGATCGCGCCACCCTCGCGCACGACGGGTGTCGGCGCGAAGCGCAGGTAGGTCGCGGCGCGTGAGGCTTGATAGAGGTTCGCGTCCTTCGGCTTACCCACGCCAGCGATCACGATGTCGTACTGCTTCGCGATCGGCCGCGTGTACAGGCGGGCCGCGACAGCGACGAGCTCGCGGAGGACATCATCAGGCGCGCCGGCGGCCACCGCGACGACACGTCCGGCGTCATCGGTGACGACGTTGAGGCAGAAGCGGAGGCCGGCGCGACGCGCGATCTCGGTGATGGTCTCGTGGAACGGGTTGCCCTCGATCTTCGCGAGGCGCACCCCGGGATCCTCAAGGAAGCGCATCCCGTGGGTCGCCGTGATCACGGGCTCGCCGCAGCAACCGATGGCGACGGTCTTGCGTCCGCCGGAGTACCCCGCGTACTGGTGCGGCTCGACGATGCCGGTCGCGACGACGACATCGGCGTCCTTCACGATCCGCTGCGTGGACCCCGGCACGCCGTACGGCGGGATCGGGCCGAGATCGGCCCACTGCGACGGATCGCGGCCATTCGAATCGACGACGCGCACGCGGTGGACGACGCCGCCGAGCTTCTCGCGCTTCTCAGCGTCGGTCGTCGCGCGGTGCAGACCCACGGCGACGATCACCATGACGCGGTCATCGGCGATGCCGCCGGCGTTCAGCTCGTCGAGGAGCGGCGGGACGAGGACGTCGTCGGGACAGTCGCGCGTGAGGTCGGTGACGGCGATGACCGCGGTGGCACCGGGCCGCACAGCAACGGCCTCGCGCGCGAGCTGTGCGAGTGACGGAGAGCCACTCGGCCGGCGCAGCGCCGCACGCGCGGCGGACGCGAGGTCCGCGACCGACGCCATCGTCCCGGACTCCACCACGTCCACGTCGAACCAGGGCTGGAGCATGAACTCCAGCTCCTCGTGGCCATACGGGACACGACGGATGCGATCTTCTTTCGGCGCCCGCTGCACCGCCCGACTCTAGCGAGCGGTACAGACGAGCACCGGCAACGCGTCAGACGATGCCGAGCAAACGCAGGATCACGAGGATGACGACAATGACCAGCAAGGTGTGGATCCAGCCGCCACCGCCGATCGGCAAGCGGCCGCGGCCGAAGTAACCGAAGACCCAGAGCAGCAAGAGCACGATGATGAGTAGCTCGATGATCCCCATGCGCACCTCCTTAAGCCGCGGCGCATTATGAGCGGCCGCTTCGCCGAGTGGGTCAGCACCGCCGATGCCGTAAGGGCGACGACGAAGAAGCTGGAGAAGAACCGGTTGCTCGGCGCGTACCTCGCGCGCCTTGAGGATGCCGACCTCGTCATCGCGGCCCGGCTGTTCGCTGGCGCCCCCTTTCCCCGCAAAGACGAGCGCGTGCTGTCGGTGGGGTGGAGCGCGCTGTCGGACGTGCTCCTCGAGCGATCTGGAAAGAGCGGGGATGACATGCGCGCGAGCTATCAGCGTCACGCCGATCTCGGCGATGTCGCGCACGACCTGATCGCAGGCTCGGCGCACGAGGGCGAGCCTCTGACACTCGCCGATGTCGCGGCCTCGTTCGATGGCATCGCCGCGGTGCGTGGAACGAACAACAAGCGCGAGCTCGTCCGCGCACTGCTGCGCCGCGCGGACTCCGGCGAGGCGCGCTACATCGTGAAGATCGTCTCGGGCGAGACGCGCATCGGCCTGCGCGAAGGCCTGCTCGTCGATGCGATCGCGAAGGGCTTCGAGCGCGACCGCGAGACCGTCGCGCGCGCGAACATGCTCACCGGCGACATCGGCGAGGCGGCGCTGCGCGCGAAGCACGGCACGCTCGGGGAGCCGACACTCGCCCACTTCAGCCCGATCGGGATGATGCTCGCGACGCCGGTGCTCGACCTCGCCGAGGTCGCGCAGCGTTTCCCGCCGCCGTACGTCGTCGAGGACAAGTACGACGGCGTGCGTGCGCAGGTGCACAAGGCGGGCGACCGCGTCGAGCTGTACTCGCGCACCTTCGACCGCGTCACGTCGCGCTATCCCGAGCTGCTCGACACGCTACGGGCGATCCCCGGCAGCTTCGTGCTGGACGCGGAGGTGCTCGCCTTCGAGGCCGACCGCGCCGTGCCGTTCACGACCTTCCAGACGCGGCTCGGGCGCAAGGACGTGACCGGGGAGGTGCGCGAGCGGCTGCCGGCCTCGCTCGTCGTCTTCGATCTCCTCGAGCGCGATGGGACAGCGCTTCTCGACCTCCCACTGACGGAGCGGCACGTCCGGCTGCGAGCCCTGCCGCTGGAGGGACCGCTCCGCCTCGCGCGCCAAACGACGCTCGACGCCACCGGTGACGACCTCGTCGCGGCACTCGACCGCGAGTTCCTCGCGTCGCGCGAGCGCGGGAACGAGGGGTTGATGGTGAAAGACCCACGGTCGCCGTATCGGCCGGGCCGGCGGGGCATGGAGTGGCTGAAGGTGAAGCGGGCGCTGCGCACGCTCGACGTGGTCGTCACCGCCGTCGAGTGGGGGCACGGCAAGCGCCACGGCGTCCTCTCCGACTACACCTTCTCGGTGCGCGACGGGGACCGCCTCCGCGTCGTGGGCAAGGCGTACTCGGGCCTCACCGACAAGGAGATCGCCGAGATGACCGAGCACTTCCTGGCCACGACCACGCAGGACCTGGGCCGGGCACGCATCGTCCGGCCGGATACCGTCATCGAGGTCGCGTTCGACCAGATCCAGCAGAGCGAGCGGCACGACTCGGGGTACGCGATGCGCTTCCCGCGCATCGTGCGGCTGCGGCCCGACAAGCCGGTGCAAGAGATCGACACGCTCGACACCGTTCGCGCGATCGCCAAGGGCGAACGCGAGGCGCCGTCATAGTTAGCATCAGCCCCGATGGCGAACCTCAACGACTCCGCGCAGCTCGAGGCTCTGCTCCACCTACAGCGCGAGCTCGCGCTCGAGGCCGACATCGACCGTGTCCTGACGCGGATCGTGGACACCACGAAGCGGATGCTCGACTGCGAGCGCGCCACGCTCTACGTGATCGATCGGGGCAAGAACGAGCTCTGGTCGCGCGTGCTCACGGAGAGCGAGCTGACCGAGATCCGTCTCCCGCTCGACGGGCGCAGCCTCGCGGCCGAGGTCGCGCGCGCCGGTCAGCTCCTGCGCATCGACGCCCCGTATGAGGACCCGCGCTTCGACCCGAGCGTCGACGCGCGCAGCGGGTTCCGGACCCGCTCGATGCTCGTCACGCCCATCGACGCACGCGACCGCCGCCGGCTCGGCGTGCTTCAGGCCGTGAACGACCACGAGGGCACCTTTCAAGAGGACGACGAGCGGCTCATCCAGGCGCTCGCGGGATCGGCCGGTGTGGCGCTCGAGTACGTGCAGCTGTCGGAAGAGCTCGCCGCGGAGCGCCTGCGGGTCGTCAAGGTCGCGGAGGAGGAGCGCCACCGCCTCGCGCGCGACCTTCACGACGGCGTGGCCCAGACCATGGCGAACGCGGCGATCAGCATCGAGCTCGTGGCGCGACGCGCGGTGGACGACGTTCCCGGGGCGCTCGCCGATCTCGTCGCGCTCCGCGCTCGGCTCATCGATTCGCAGCAGGGCCTGCGCGACATCCTCTTTGCGCTGCGTCCCCTGGCGCTCGAAGATGGCGGGCTCCCGGCCGCGGTGGCCGCGCTCGCGAAGCGGATCGACGGCCAGAACGGCTCGCACGTCGGAACGCGCCGCGTCGAATCGCAGCGACGCCTCGGGCCGGAGGTCGAGGCGGGCGCGTTCACGGTGATCCGCGAGGCGGCGAACAACGCGATCAAGACCGGGCGGGCGACGCGTGTCGACCTCGATCTGTATGACGAGGGCAACGCGGTCATCGCCGTGGTCGAAGACGACGGCAAGGGTTTCGATGTCGCCGCGGTGCTCGAGAACTACGCGAAGCGCGGCAGCCTCGGTCTGCTGCAGATGCGCGAATCGGCGCGCCTCATCGGCGCGCAGCTCTCGCTCGACTCGAGCCCGGGTCAGGGGACGCGCGTGCGTCTGCGGATCCCGACGCAGTGAAAGAGCGTCCACCCGAACGACGCCGCTCTCTCGGTCGGCGCGACCAGGACCGCGCCTTCGAAGAGCTCGCGATCCAGGACGCGTTCGTCGCGCTCACCGACGGCATCATCCTCACCGGCCCGGATGGCTTCATCGTGAGCGCGAACCCGGCCGCCTTCCGCGTGCTCGGCGAAGAGACACTCAATGGACGTCCGTTCGAGGAGCTGCTCCTCGTCACCGGCGCGGCGACGGTGCAGGACGCCGACGGTCACCACGTCCGTCGCACCTGGTTCCCGCGCGAGGATCGGATGGGCGTCCTCGAGATCGTGAGCACGTCCATCGGCGAGCGCGGCGTCCTTCACACCGTCCGTGACGTGACGGCGCAGGCCGAGCTGCTGCGCCTCAAAGAGGACTTCCTGCTCCAGGTCGCGCACGAGCTGCGCACGCCCATCGCGGCGCTCTCGGCGACGCTCGACCTGCTCGTCGACGACGCGCTCTCGATGCCGCCGGCCCAGCTCATGACGATGGTGTCGACGCTGCGCCGGAGCGCCCTGCGCCTCGAGCACCTCGTCGAGAACCTGCTCGACGCCGGAAGCATCGAGGCGGGGACGTTCCAGGTCCGCGCGGTCCCGGCGAGCGTCCGGAGCTGCCTCCAGGAGGCGATGGTCTTCACTCAGATGCTCCTCGACTCGAAGCACCAGAGGCTCGAGGAGCGCCTGCGGCCCGACTCGGACCGCGTGCTCGCCGACCCGCGCCGCACGGCGCAGGTACTCGCGAACCTCATCGCGAACGCCAGCCGTTACGCGCCTGAGAACACGACCGTGACCATCGTGACCGCCGGGCGTGACGGATTCGTGCAGGTCAGCGTCGTCGACGAGGGCCCGGGCATCCCGGCTGACGAGCAGCCGCGCCTCTTCCAGCGCTTCTTCCGCTCGCGCGAGGTGCGCGACCAGGCAGGCGGCCTGGGCCTCGGGCTCACGATCTGCCGCGCGATCGTCCTGGCTCACGGCGGCGATATCCGTGTCGAAAGTGAAGTCGGACGTGGTACTTCGGTACACTTCACGCTTCCTAAAGCTCGACAGCTCGCGGAGGAGGCAGGCGCGTAGTGAAGCTCTTGGTCGTCGACGACGACCGCGACCTGGTGGAGCTGCTTGACTACGCATTGCGCCGCGAGGGCTACGACGTCGTGAGGGCCTACGACGGCGAGTCCGCGGTCGAGGCCGTCGGGCGCGAGCGTCCCGATCTCGTCGTCCTCGACATCAACCTTCCCAAGCTCACGGGCTTCGTCGTCCTCGAGCGGATCCGCCACGTCGACGAGCACGTCTCGGTGCTGCTGCTGTCGGCGCGCCAGGACGAGAGCGACATCCTCCGCGGACTCCAGCTCGGCGCGGACGACTACATCACGAAGCCGTTCCGACCGAAGGAGCTCGTCGCGCGCGTGAAGGCGATCCTGCGGCGCTCGGTGCGGACCCGCGGGCGTCCCTCACCGGTCGTGTATCGCACCGGCGATCTCGTCCTCGACGAGGCGACGCACGAAGTGACGACCGCGGACGTGCCGGTGCATCTCTCGCCGACCGAGTTCAAGCTGCTGCGCCACTTCATGGCGAACCCCGGTCGCGTGCTCACGCAGGAGGAGATCCTCGAAGGAGTGTGGGGCTACGACGCCGACGTCGGCGGCGACCTCGTGAAGCTCAACGTGAGCCGTCTGCGCCGCAAGCTCACTCAGGACGGCAAACCGCGCGACGTGATCCAGACCGTGCCGGGTGTCGGCTATCTCTTCCGCGGCGCGGACGGTGGCGTGCAGCGCGAAGACACGCGACCGAAGATGACGGGGACGAGCTAGGCGGCCGCGAGCCTCCGGCGCGTCGCTTCGAGATCCGACGGGTTGCTGAACACCGGATACACCGCGAAGCCGGTCGCCTTCGAGATCGTGTCGACCGCGGCGGGATTCGGCGACGGGAATGCGATCGTGAGGACCTGGCCCTCGTGACCCACGACCGCGACGTTGAACTCCTGCGCGAGTGCGAACGGGATCAGCTCCTGCAGCTCGCGCGTCGCGAGACGCGCAGGGTCGGACAGATACGGGGCCGGAGGCAGCGCCGCGCGCGTCGGTCGCATCGCGCCGCGCGGACCATCCGCGAAGGCGTGCTCCCAGACGCGGATGCCGCCGCCGGCCTGCTTCGCGCGGTACATCGCGCTGTCCGCGGCCTCCACCAGCGCGTTCGCGTCACCGGCGGGCCGCGGGAATGTCGCGATCCCGATCGATAGCAGGAGCGGCATGCCGGCGTCGCGCAGCTCGCCCGGCAGCGCGACGGTCTCGGCCTTCTCGAGAATGCGTCGCGCGACACGCGCCGCGACCTCGGTGTCGGCCTCGGGCAAGATGATCGCGAACTCGTCACCACCGTAACGCGTCGGCACGTCGTAGAGACGCACGGCCTGCTTCACCGCCGATGCGACGGCCTTCAGGACCTGATCGCCGACGCGATGCCCGAAGCGATCGTTGATGAGCTTGAACTTGTCGACATCGACCATGAGCAGCGCGAGGAGATGCTCCGCACGCAGCGCGCGATTCGTCTCGGCCTCAAGCCGCTTGTCGAAGTGGCGGCGGTTGAAGAGCCAGGTGAGCGGGTCGGTCTCCGCGAGCCGCTGCAGCGCCTCACCTTGCTCCTGCTGCACGAGGCACGCGCCGATGTGGCCCGCGATGATCTCGAGCGTCACGACGTCGGCATCTTCGAAAGGACGCCCATCGAAGCGGTCGGTCACGTTGAGCACGCCACGCGCGTCGTCGTCGATCATGATCGGGACGGAGACGAACGAGTCCGAACGGTACTGGCCGCCGCGGACCGCGAAGGGAGCCTCACCACCGCGGACCAGGAGTGAGCGCTTCGAAGCGACGACGTGGCCGGCGACGCCTTCGCCCGGTCGCACGCGTACCTCGCGCTTGACGTCTTCAGCCAGGCCGAGCGCATGCGCGATCACGAAGTCGTCGGTGGCATCCTCGCGCAGCATGAGCGAGGCCCGCTCGCCGCGGACGAGCTCCGTGGCCACACGGAAGATCGAGTCGAGCAGATCCTCTGCACGACGTTCGCTAAGGTCTTCCACCAGTTTCCCCACTCCCGCGTCGCCGCGCACCGGGGCAGGCCACCGTCCTTGCCTGCTTCCCTGTCGTTACGTCCCTCGGGCAGTTTGCGGCCCAACTAAAGCCCGTCACAAGATGGTGCTACCGGTTTGACCGCCGACCGATACCGTCCGCGACGGCGCCTCAAGCATCACTGCCACTCGCGGGCCGCGATCTTCACGAAGAGTGCGAGGCCATCGAGTCGGGCGGCGAGCACGGAAATGACTCCGTCCAACGTCTGGAGCGTTCCGGTGACCACGACTGCGGCGTTCGCATCGAGCACGCGCTTGTATTGACGGTAGGTCGCAGGTCGGATGATCACGTTCGCCATACCAGTCTCGTCCTCGAGGGATAGGAATACGTGACCCTTCGCGGTCTCGGGATGCTGCTTCACCACGATCGCGCCGGCGATGCGGACAACGGCCCCATGGCTGCCGCCCGCCAGCGCCGCGGCACTGAGGACACCGCGGCGATCCAGATCCGCGCGGTAGAAACGCATGATCTGCGGCCCGGTCGGAATGCCGGTGATGCGATAGTCGAGCGCGACGCGCTCCTGCTCGGAGAGTGCGGGCAGCGCGGGCGCATCGGAGGTCGGCAGCGCGAGCACGGGACGCGTGAACGCCGGCGAGGTGCGATGCGCGTCGCGCGCACGCCACAGCAGCTCGCGACGCGCCTCGCCGAACGCATCGAACGCGCCGAGCAGCGCGAGATTGCGCAGCGCCTCCTCTTTGAGGCCCACGCGACGCGCGAACTGGTCGAAGCTCGTGAACGGACCGTTGCGAGCGCGCTCGGCGACGATGCCCTGCGCTTCAGCCTCCCCCAGACCCTTCACCGACTCGAACCCCAGACGCACGTCGTGAACACGACAGGTGCGGCGACGAGCGATCGTGTTCGAGCTGTCGACCGGATGCAGCGCATCGCCGGCGTGCGAGCACTCCTCGACGATCGCCTTCTCGTTCGAGCGCGCGACATC
>VBEZ01000046.1 GCA_005882255.1 Chloroflexota bacterium
CTTCGCGCCCCAACGTGAGAGCAGCGCGAGGACGACGTCCTTACCGCTGACCCACGGCTGTAGCCGTCCTTTGAACACGACGCGCCGCTGCGCCGCGACCGTGAAGTACACGTAGCCCGTCGCCCACCCGAAGCCGAGCGTGGTCGAACCGACACCGTAGCCGAGCGCGCCGTACGCGCCGTAGGCGCGGCTGTGCGAATCCGCGCCGGGAATGAGCGCGCCCGGGACCACGAGCCCCTGCTCGGGGAAGTAGAAGTGGAAGATCCCGTCGCCCGGTGTGGCGTAATGGGGACGCGTGATGCCGTGAAGCTCGGCGAACTGCTTGCCGATCGCGGTCTGCTTGTCATCGGCCTCGCGGTGGTTGAATACGAAGTGGTCATTGGCTACGGCGATCTGCCGCGGCCGGATCGTGTCGCCACCGGTGATCTGGTTGAAGGTGTGGATCGAGAACGGAGCGGTGCCGTCGGAGGCCGGCAGCAGGTCGGCGTAAAGCCGCAGCGTCGCGCCGGCGCGCACCGCGGCGTCCTTATCGACCCGGTGTGCCCACAGGATCTGTTCGGTGGAGGTAAGGCCGCGCGCCGTCGCCGCATCCGGCCAGGAGATGTCAGGTGTGCGGAGGACCGCGTCGCGGAATTCGCGGCGGCCGATCTTGATGATCCCGCCCGAGCGGCGGATGTCGTCCTCCGCGGGCGAGAGCGCCGCCGGCTCGTAGCTCTTGCGCCGCGTCTCGTTCGTGAGCGTGCGGGTCTCGGGATCGAACGAGAACGCGTCGCCCTCCTGCGCGTCCTCGACGGCCGCGCGGCTCTGCACGACGTGGAGGCCGAGGTTGAGCGCGTTGCGCCGGAAGATGTCGCCCATCCCCGCGCCGCAGACGATGACGAGCTCGCGGCCCGCCTCTTCGCCGACGCCTTTGAGCCCGGCCGGGCTCATCTCGCGCGACGACCCGATCGCGAAGCGGTCGCCGGCAACGATGAAGCTCTCGCCGCGGCGCACGCGCTCGCGGAAGTCCGGCATGAGGAAGCGGAACGAGCCCGCCTTCCAGCGGTGATCGAGGGTGTCGAGACTTTCCGAGACGCAGTCGTTCGCCGGCGTGATCTGGTCGGTGTCGATCGCATCGAGCTTCTTGCCCGGAACCTTGGAGTCCCAGAAGATCAGCGCATTGCCACGGATGACGGCGCCGGCCTGGCTGCGCGAGCCGTCGGCGTCCTCCGGTCCGGGGATGCGTTTCACGTCGACACCAGGCAGTAGCTCGGCTGGTCGGATGACCTGAACCATTGCTTCGATTGTGGCACTCTGCCCCGCGTGTGCTGCGTCCTCATCCTCCTCGCGTTCTTCACGCCGCGGATCGTCCTCTTCGTCCTGTGGCTATTCACGAGTTACCTGAGTCGCGCCTATGACGCGTTCCTGTTGCCGTTCCTCGGTTTCCTGTTCCTGCCCGCGACGACGCTCGCGTACGCGATCGCGCAGAACGAGCTCGGTGGGGTCAACGGTCTCGGCCTCGTGGTCGTCCTCATCGGTCTCGCGATCGACGTCGGGCTGCTCGGCGGCGGGGCGCGTCAGCGCCGGATGGCCTAGCCCCGCGCCAGCCGCTCCAGCTCCGCGTCAGTCAGAAGACGGTCGGATGCCTTCGCCGCATCGAACACGCGCGCGATGCGCGCGGGCGTCGCCTCGTAGCCGTGTGACTCGAGCCAGAACAACACGTTGGACTCGCCGCTCATGGGGCCCACCTCGATGCGCTGCTCCCGGCCGAGCGCCGACGCTGGAACGCCGCTGTACACGCGATCCGCGAGATCGCGATCGCCCTTCCGCAGCGCTTTGATCACCGCGGCGGCGTGCACACCGGTACCGGTCCGGAACGCGTCGGAGCCCAGCGCCGGATAGTTCGGCGGGATCGGGATGCCGCAGTGCTCCGCGACGAGCGCCACGTACTCCGCGAGCGGCGTCAGATCGCGGTCGCCCAGACCCCAGAGCTGCAGGTTGATGATCAGCTGGTCCATCGAGGTGTTGCCGACGCGTTCGCCGATCCCGAGTGCGCAGCCGTGCACGCGGTCGGCCACGGCCGTCGCGGTGAGCGCATTGATCGTGCCGAGGCCGCGGTCGTTGTGCCCGTGGTAGTCGAGCCTCACGTCGCGGCCTTTGATGACATCGCTGCGTAGGAACGTCAGCAGGTTCCGCACGCCCTCGGGCGTCGCGTGCCCGACGGTGTCCGAGGCACAGATCCGCTTGGCGCCGCAGCCGATCGCGACCTCGTAGAGCTTCGCCAGGGTCTCCGGATCCGCGCGCGTCGTGTCCTCGGTCACGAACATCACGGGGAGTCCGTTCTTCACGAGCGTCGTCACCGACTCCTCGACGCTGCGCAGCATCGTGTCGAGCGACCAGCTCTCCGCGAACCGGCGGATCGGCGACGAGCCGATGAACGCGCAGCTCTCGATCTTCACGCCGGACTCGACCGCGGCTTCGACCGCTCCCTGCACGTCGAGCGGATGCGTACGGATGGCCTGGTTCGGCCGTAGCTTCTTCAGCTTCGTCGTTTCCCGCGCGAGCTCGACGATCTCCGCGCGTGCGCGTGGCGACGCTCCGGGCAGACCGATGTCCGCGCTGTCGATGCCGAGCTGATCCATCAGCTGCAAGAGGCGCTTCTTCACCGCGAGCGGCGGGTTCCGCACCGACGGGCCCTGCAGCCCGTCGCGCAGCGTTTCGTCGTCCAGCTCGACGGCGCGGTAATCGGCTTTCACCGCGCGGCCGTCGCGGTTCCAGTCGTAGATGAGGTGGTCGACCTCGCTCATCGCTCTTCCTTCGGCGCGGGCTCGGGCGCGAGCGCGAACCCGACGCGCGCGCCGACGCTCCAGCGCAGGTACACGAGATCGACGGTGTCGAAGCCCGCGTGGCGTGCGGCGGTGAACGCGTAACGGGTCGTGATGCCCGCGAACGTAGTTGCCTCGAGTCGGTCCCGCAACCGCATGCGGTCCGGCGTCCCGCCGACGCTCGCGGCGGCGGCGTCGATGAGCGCGAGCGCGTCGTAGGCCGTCGCTGCCGGCGTGCTCGCGGCGCCGTGGCGCGCCGAGAAGCCCTGCAGGAACGCGGCGCGCTCGGGTGACGTCGGCGCGGTCGAGACCGCCGCGAGGTTCCGCGACCCCGGCCAGGTCGCGAGGTCCGCGCCCTCCCGCAGCGCCGCGGCGTCGCCCGACTCCATTAGATAGGAGAGATAGATGCGCGGCGTGAGGCCGGCCGCGGCCAGCGAGCGCGTCGCGTCGAGGTAGGTGGCGGCTGGGCCGGTGAAGAACGCGCTCCGCGCGAACGCGGCGCCGGCGCGGACGCGCGTGGCGGCGTCCTGGGCGGTCACCGTCACGACCGTCGGCGCGATGAGGCCGCGCTGCTCGAGCTCTCCGGCGAGCGCGAGCCGCTCCGCGATCGCGGGTGGCGACTCGTCGCTCGCCAGCAGGACCGGCAGCAGCACGCCGCGCTGCGTCGCGTCGGTCACGGCGGCACGGGCGAGATCGGTGTAGGTCGGCGCGAGCGCGAAGGCCCAGCCGCCGCCTGGCCGTGACGCGGGGTCCGGCGCCGGCAGCGTGAGCAGGATCGGGAGCCGCGCGACGGCGAGCGCGGACGCGAAGGTCTCGTCGTATGCGAACGGCGAACCGATGACGACCGCGTCGGCGCGATCGTCCACCGCCGCGCGACGCAGCTCGATGATGAGCTGCGCGTCGCTTCCGGCCAGGTCGACGAACTTCGCGCGAATGCGCTGCGGGCCGCCGCGCAGCTGCTGCTGATCGAGCCAGAGCTGCATGGCGTTGCGCTGCGCGACGCCGCTCGGAGCGCGCGCGCCCGAAAGGTCGAGCAGGACCGTGACCAGCGCGGTGCCCGGCTCGTGTGTCGGCGTGGGCGTCGGCGTGATCTCGACCGTCGGCGCGGAACAGGCGGCGAGGGACAGTGCGAGCAGTGCGGTGAGGCCGCGCACGACGCTTAGGAGCGGGTGCCGTCGGGGCGCGGAGCCTCCTCGGCGTACACGTGCTTGATCGCGTCCTCGGCCCGCGGGTCGGGCTCGCTCTCCGCTTGCGCGATCGCGGCCTCGATGTCGGTGTCGAGCGCCTTGCGGATGGCCTCGAGCTCCTCGGCGCTCGTGCCCTGCTCGCCGAGGTACCGGCGCGCGTGGTCGAGCGGATCCTTCGCCATCCAGCCGCGGACCTCGTCCTTCGTGCGGTAGCGGCTGTCGTCGTCGTCGGACGTGTGCGGCTGGTAGCGGTAGCACTTGAGCTCGACCAGCGTCGGACCCGCACCGGACCGCGTGTGCTCCACCGCCTGCCGCGTCTTATCAAAGGAGTCGAGCACGTCCATCCCATCGGCGATGAAGCCGCGAGCCCCGTACCCCGCCGCCTTGTCCGCGACGTTCGGCACGGCCATCTGCTGCTCGAAGCGCGTCGAGATGGCGAGGAGGTTGTTCTCGATGACGAAGACCACCGGAAGCTTGTAGATCGCGGCGAAGTTGATCGCCTCGTGGAAGTCGCCGGGGCTCGTCGACGCATCGCCGCCAAAGGCGAAGACGATGTTCTCCTCTTTCAGGTTGCGGATCGCCAGCGCGAGACCGACGGCATGCGGGAACTCCGTGCCGACGCAGACCGAGCGCGTCACGAGGCGGTCCTTCGGACTCGAGAACTGATTGAGGACCTGACGTCCGGCGGAGTGCGTGTCCGTGGCCTTCGCGAGGACCATGCGGAATTCCTCGAGCGGCGAGACGCCGAGCACGAACGCGACACCCATGTCGCGGTAATACGGGACCGTCCAGTCCTTCCCGCGCCGGATGTTCCACGCCGCACCGACCTGTGCGGCCTCGTGGCCATCGGTGCCGGCGCCGAACGGCGTGCGCCCCATGCGGTTCAGCTGGAGGATGCGCTCGCTGACCATGCGCGTCTCGAGCATCTTTCGGTACATGCCCTTGACGTCGTCGAGGCTCAGTCCAAGCGCCTCATGACGCGCTCGTGCGCTCACGGTCATCCCCGCGATGGTATCGCCCGGAACGGCCGCGCCGAGCCGATCAGCGTTGATCGAGCGCGCGCCGCAGCGAATCGGCGGTCGCGTTACCGCCGCTGACCCAGCACACGACACGTTTGCCGGAGAATCGATCTGCGAAGCGACGCGCCGCCGCGACCGGCGCGGCACCGGCGCCCTCCGCGACGACGTGCCCCTCCACAAGCAAGAGACGCATCGCGGAATACAACTCGTCGTCGGTCACGAGAACGAAGTCATCGAGCAGCGCCGCGAGCATGCGCTGGGGCAGATCGAAAGACGTCCGCGTCGCAAGACCGTCTGCGAACGTCGCGGCACGCTCGGTGGTGCGCGGTGCGCGGTCGCGCCACGCGCGATACGCCGCCGAGGCACCTTCCGCCTGGACGCCGACGACCGTCATCTCCGGTCGCAGCGTCTTGGCCACGAGCGCTGCCCCTGCCGCGCCACTGCCGCCACCGACCGGCACGATGAAGACGTCGACGTCGGGCCGCTCGCTGAGGACCTCGAGCGCGGCGGTCGCGACGCCGGCGATGAGGTATGGCTCGTTCCCCGAATGGACATAGCGCGTGCCGGTCGCCGCGGCCCGGCGCTCGCATTCCTCGCGCGCGTCGTCGTAGTCGTTCCCGTGCTCGACGATCGTCGCGCCGTTCGCACGCATCGCGGCGACCTTCAATGGGTTCGCGCCGTTCGGCACCACGATCGTCACGGGCACGTCGAACACGCCGCCGGCGTACGAGAGCGATTGACCGTGGTTGCCCGTCGACGCGCCGATGACGCCGGCCTTGGCCGTGGGATCGCGCCCGATCAAGTTGAGACCACCGCGGACCTTGAAGGCGGCGGTCGGCAGCAGGTTCTCGCACTTGAGCCACACGTCGAGGCCGAGCGCACGGTTCAGCGCCTCGCGACGGATCAGCGGCGTTGGCCTCAGGTACGCCGCGAGGAAGTCACGCGCCGCGAGCACGTCGGCGAAGGACGGCTCACCCGTCCACGCCGTCGCGCTCGTCACGTGGTCACTCGCGATCGCCACAGCGCGAAAGAAAGAGCGAGAAGCCAGAGGCCGAGCAGCGCGCGGAGCGGCAGCCAGGCGACGGCCATGTCTACGCTCAGCGGACCGAGTGCGAGTACCAGCGCGAACTCGCCGACCGCGAGGCCGAGCGTGATCGCGCCGAGCCAGCGCGGCAACACGCCCGTCTCCCACCAGATCTTGCCGATCGTCCACCACCAGATCGCGCGGACGAACAGCGCCGCGACCGCGAGCTCGGGTGCGGCCGATGCGGCGATGCCGACAAGAGCGACCGACGTACCCGCGACGGTGCCGAGCATCGCCCCGCTCTCGCGCAGGGCGACGTGGCGCACGTGAAGCACCGCGATGACCGGAAGCATGAGCCCGTACGCGACGGACGTCAGCAGGAAGAACCACGACGGATAGAACCCCGGGCCGAACGCGACCGCGGCGACGTGCGCTATCCCCGCGATGGTCCCCCACATCGCGGCCTTCCACAGCGCCTCGGTCTCCTGTGCGTCTAAGGCTTGCGTTTCCCGTTCTCGTCGTATTCGTAGAAGCCCTTGCCCGTCTTCACACCCAGGTGCCCGGCGAGCACCATGCGCTTCAGGAGCGGCGGCGGGGCCCACGCCGGATCGCGGAACTCGTCGAAGAACGTGTTCGCGACGTGCAGGTTGATATCCAGGCCCGTGTAGTCGATGAGCTCGAAGGGCCCCATCGGGTGGCGCAGGCCGAGCTTCACCGCTTTGTCGATGTCCTCGGCGGTCGCGACGCCCTCCTCGAGCGCGCGGATCGCCTCGAGCATGATCGGGATCATCAGCCGGTTCACGATGAACCCCGGCGTGTCCTTGCAGACGACCGGCGTGTGACCGAGGCGCGTCACGAACGCGCGCAGCGTCTCCACGGTCGCGTCGCTCGTCGTGATCGCCTTCACGACCTCGACGAGCTGCATGACCACCGGCGGATTGAAGAAGTGCAGTCCCGCGAACCGGTCCGGCCGTTTCGTCGCGGCGGCGATCTCGATGATCGTGAGGCTGGAGGTGTTCGAGGCGAAGATGGTCGATGGCGGGCACACGCGGTCGAGCTGCTCGAAGACCTCCTTCTTCGCATCCATGACCTCGATGACCGCTTCGATCACGAGGTCGCGGTCCTTGAAGTCCGCCAGCGCGGTGGTCCCGCGGATGCGGCCGCGGGTCTTCTTCGCGTCGTCTTCGGAGACCTTGCCGGACTTCACGACGCGCGCGAGCGACGAGTCGATGCGCGAGAAGCCTCGCTCGATGAACTGCTGATCGATCTCGCGCGCGACGACGTCGAGACCGGCCATAGCGCACACCTGCGCGATGCCCGAGCCCATCTGTCCGAAACCGACGACCCCGACGCGCTCGATGGCCATGGCGTGCTTCCCTCCTGTTGGCGGCTCGAATGGGCGCGGACAGCATACCGAGATGCTCGATACCATCGAGTCAGATGCCTCCCGTCCGTGGACCGAACGCTGTCGACATTGCCCTCACCGTGAACGGTCACGCGGCGACCGCGCACCTGCCATCACAGCGCTCGCTGCTCGAGCTGCTGCGCGGCGAGCTCGGCCTGACCGGCACGAAGCTCGTGTGCAACGCCGGCAACTGCGGCGCGTGCACGGTGCTCGTCGACGACCGCCCGGTCTACTCGTGCATCACGCTCGCGGTCGCGTGCGAGGGCAAACGCGTCGAGACGATCGAGGGGATATCGAAGGATGGCGAGCTCCATCCGGTGCAGGAGGCATTCATCGATCACGACGCCTACCAGTGCGGCTTTTGCACGCCGGGACAGGTCATGTCGATCGTCGCCCTCCTGCGCTCGAAGGCAAAGCCGACCGAGGATGAGATGCGGCGTGCGGTCACCGGCAACCTCTGCCGCTGCGGGGCGTACGTGAACATCGTGAAGGCCGGTATGTCGGCGGCGCGGCGGGGTACGAAGTAGTGGCCGGACTGCGAGTCGTCAAGAGTCGCGACGAATTCGAAGGCGAGATCTTCGAGTCGCTCGCGATCATCCAGGGCAGCGACCTCCCCCCGCACGCCGCGGGCGTGGAGTTCGAGGAGATCGGGAAGTCGCGGAAGCGCGTCGACGGCGTGCAGCGCGTGACCGGACGCGCGACGTACACACAGGACGTCACGCTCCCGGGCATGCTCCACGCGCGCGTGCTCCGGAGCCCGTACCCGCGTGCGCGCGTGCGGGCGATCGACACGAAGAAGGCCGAGGCGCTGCCCGGCGTGCGCGCCGTCCTGCATCGTTTCAACTCGCCGAAGGCCGCTTTCCGCGGCGAGGAGACCATCTTCCGCGACGAGGTCCGCTTCATCGGCGACGAGGTCGCGGCCGTCGCGGCCGATGACGCGGAGACCGCGGTCCGCGCGCTCGCGCTCATCGAGGTCGAGTACGAGCTGCTCCCGCACGTGACCGATCTCGAGGAGGCGATCAGCGACGAGGCGCCAAAGCTCGAGGACGGCGGCAACGTGTTCGACGCGGGCTCGCTGAAGCGCGGCGAGGCGCGGCAGGCGTTCAAGGATGCCGATGCGGTCGTCGAGGGCACGTATCGCACGTCCACGCAGCTGCACAACTCGCTCGAGTCGCACGGCGCGGTCGCGCAGTGGGACGGCCAGATCCTCACCGTCTGGGAATCGACGCAACACGTCTTCGGCGTGCGCGAGGGTCTTCGCGCCGCGCTGCTGATCCCGCTGTCGCAGATCCGCGTGATCTGCGACTACATGGGTGGCGGTTTCGGCTCGAAGGGTGGCGCGGGGAAGTACTCGATCATCGCGGCGCTCTTCGCGAAGCAGCTCGGACGCCCGGTCCGTTGCGTGCTCACGCGGCACGAGGAGAACCTCGCCGCCGGCAACCGGTCCGCGACCCTGCAGAAGATCAAGATCGCGGCGAAGGACGGACGTATCACGGCCATCGACCACACCTCATGGTCGAACGCCGGGCAGGGACGCTGGGTCGCGAATCCGACCGGACCGACGAACACCCTGTACGACTTCGCGAACCTCACGACGAAGTCCTACCGCGTCGTCACGAACGCGGGCTCGCTGTCGGCATTCCGCGCGCCGGGGTACGTCGAGGGCACCTTCGCGCTCGAGCAGGCGATCGACGAGCTTGCCGAGCGCATCGGCGTCGACCCGTTCACCCTGCGCCGCCGTCATGCCGCGTCGCAGAGGGATCCGCGCACGACGAAGGCGTATTCGCTGAAGCGGCTACTCGAGTGCTACACGATCGGCGCGCGCGAGATCGGCTGGAGCGATCGACGCGCGGGTGGCACGCGCGGCTCGGCGCCGCATCGCAGGCGCGGCATCGGGATGGGGACGCAGATCTGGGGCGGCGGCGGTGGCCCGCCCGCGTATGCCACCGTCCATTTCAATAGCGATGGCACCGTGATCCTGCGCGCCGGGACGCAGGATATCGGCACCGGAACGCGCACCGTGCTCGCGCAGATCTGTTCGGAGGAGCTCGGCGTCGAGCTCGACCGGATCTCGGTGCGCATCGGCGATACCGAGGGTCCATACGGTCCGATCTCGGCCGGATCGCTCACGCTCGCGTCGGTCGGGCCGGCGGTGCGGCTCGCGGCGCGCGACGCGCGCGAGCAGTTCCTCGGCGCCGCCGCCGGGGTCCTCGAGGTGCCGCGGACCGAGCTGCGGATGGAGCGTGGTCACATCGTGAGCAAGGGCGCGCGGACGCCGATCGCCGAGGTGAGTAAGAAGCTCGAGAACAACACCGTGATCGGCAAGGGCTCGCGCTGGCCGAACCCGGAGAGCCTGTCGATCAAGACCTTCGGCGCGCACTTCGCGCAGGTCGAGGTCGACACGCTCACCGGCGAGATCTTCGTCGAGAAGGTCGTGGCGGTGCACGACATCGGCCGCATCGTGAATCCGATGACCGCTGCGTCGCAGGTCCAGGGCGGCGTCATCCAAGCGCTGGGGTTCGCGCTCAGCGAGGAGCGCGTCGTCGACCGTTCGCTCGGACGCGTCATGAACGCGGACCTCGAGTGGTACAAGGTCCCGACCGTCCTCGACGTCCCCGAGATCGTGGTGCGCTTCACCGACCGGCCCGACCGGCGCGCGAACAACCTCGGCGCGAAGGGTCTGGGGGAGCCGCCGATCATCCCCACCGCGGCCGCCGTCGCGAACGCCGTCGCGAACGCGATCGGCGTGCGGCTGCGCCACGCGCCGATGACACCGCCCCGCGTGCTCGAAGCGCTGGCGGTCGTGCCGTGAGCCTGTTCTCGTACGCGAAGCCGCGCGCCCTGGGCGAGGCGCTGAGGCTCCTGAAGAACGGCACGATCGCGATCGCGGGCGGCACCGATCTCGTCGGACTGATCCGCAGCGGCCTCGCGAGACCGGAGGGGCTCGTCGATCTCACCGGCATCGACGGCCTGCGCGGTTGGACGCGCGAGAAGGGCAAGGGCCTGCGGATCGGCGCGCTCACGCCGCTCGCCGATCTCGAGACTTCGCCGCAGCTGCAGAAGCTCGCGCCGATGATCGCCCAGTCGCTGCGCGACGCCGCGACGCCGCAGCTCCGCAACATGGGCACGGTCGGCGGCAACCTGCTGCAGCGCAACCGTTGCTGGTACTTCCGCGACGAGGCCGTGCCGTGCTGGCTCAAAGGCGGCACGCGCTGCTTCGCGGCGGAAGGCGAGAACCGCTATCACGCGATCCTCGGCGCAGCGGAGTGCGTGATGGTCGCTCCGTCCGATCTCGCGCCGGCGCTCATCGCGTACGACGCGGAGATCGAGATCGCCTCCAGCATCGGCCGCCGCACGGTGAAGCTCGGACAGCTCTTCGTCACGCCGAGCGGGCGGCAGCGCAAAGAGCACTCGATCAAGAAGGGCGAGCTCATCACGTCGGTGCGGATCTCCGACGCGGCGCTCGAGCGGCGCGGCACGTTCCTCAAGGCGATGGACCGCAAGGCGTGGAGCTTCGCGCTTGTTTCGGTCGCGGCATCCGCGAGGATCAAGGATGGCAAGGCGCGTGACGTGCGCGTCGTGCTCGGTGGTGTGGCGCCTGTGCCGTGGTGGGTCCCGGCCGCTCACAAGCTGCTCGAAGGGAGCGCGCTCGACGACAACTCCTGCCTCGCCGCGGCCGACCTGATCCTCGCGAGCGCGCAGCCGCTACGCGACAACGGCTATAAGGTCACCCTCGCACGCGAGCTCATCCGCCGCGCGCTCCGCTCGCTCGTCGCGTGACCTCTTGACCGTCTCCGAAGACGCGCTGATCCTCGCGATCGAGTCGAGCCTCCAGGCGTACCCACCCGTGTCGGGTCTCTCGGAGGATCTCGGCGTCAAAGGCGTGCGCGGCCGCGTGACCGATCTCTCGCATCCGCTCGCGAACCTCGTCGGCATGGCGGACATCGCGCCCGACGCGGTCGACGCGACACTGAAGATGGTCCGCAACCGCTACTCGGGCGGTCGCAAGGCCTATGGCTGGGTGACCGGTCCGCTCACGCGGCCGCACGACCTGGGTCAGCGGCTCGTCACGAGTGGTCTCGTGAAGGAAGACGAGATGGCGGGCATGGTGCTCACCGACCTCGCCGTTCCGATCGCGGTCGATCCGAAGATCGAGATCCGCGAGGCGACGCTGCACGAGGCGCAGGAAGCGAGCGCGATGATGGCGCGCGCCTACGACATGCCTGAGGAAGTCGCGCGTTTCTTCAACGTTCTGCTCGCGATGACCGACGGCAAGGTCAAGAACCGCGGGTACTTCGCGTACGTCGACGGCGGCACCCAGCCCGTCGCGTGGAGCTATCTCGTATACCTGCCGGATTCACCGATCGTCCTGCTCGGCGGCGCCGCGACGGTGCCCGAGCACCGCGGCCGTGGCATCTACAGCGCGCTCGTCGCGAAGCGTCTCGCCGACGCGCGCGCCGACGGACGGCGCGCCGCGGTGATCCAGGCGGTGCGCTCCACCTCCGCTCCGATCTGCGCCAAGCTCGGGTTCCGCGAGGTGTGCGGTCTCGAGTTCTACGCCTGGAAAGGCGCGCCGCATCAGGACATCCCGATGCTCAAGCTCGATGACTAGGGCGACAGCGCGGTCCTGAAATTCGAGCGGTTCTAGTCGATCGTCGCCGCGTGGACCGACGTCACGTACGGCAGGTACCTCGCGGCAGCCTCCCAGCTCTTGCCCTCGTCGCGGCTGGCCCACACGTCGCCGTTCGCCGTGCCGAAGTACACGCCCAGCGGGTCGAGTAGGTCGGTGTCCATCCCTTCCCGGACGGACTCGAGCGCGGCGCCGGGCGGGAGTCCCTTGTCGTTGCGCGTCCACGTCGCGCCGCGGTCGTTCGTCGAGTACACGCCGATGCCGGGCGGCGACGCGGTGCGCTTGGTGTCGTCGAGCGGGATGACGTAGGCGACCGACCGATCGCGCGGATGCATCGCCGCGGCGAACCCGAAGGTCGATGGCAGGCCCTCGGTGCGGTTGCGCCACGCGGTCTCACCGGGTTCGCGCCAGAACACGTCGACGTGCACGCGCATGAACCGCACGCCACTGACCGCGGGATGGGCGAGCAGCTTGTGGATGCAGTAGAAGACATCGGGGCGGTCCTCTTTGCCGCCGGTCTGCGCGTTGTCCTGCACCCAGCTCGCGCCGCCGTCGGTGGACGTGTACACGCCACCAACGCTGATGCCCACCTGCATCCGCTTCGGATCGCTCGCGTCGATCGCGATCGAGTGAAGACCCATGCCGCCAAAGCCCGGCACCCACTTCGCGCGTGACGGCTGATCGTCGAGCGCCTGATTGAGCTGCCAGGTCTCGCCGCGGTCCTCGCTCTTCCAGAGCGCTGCCGGCTCGGTGCCCGCCCACAGGACGTTCGGCGTCTTCGCGTGTCCGGGCTCGATGTGCCAGGTCTG
>VBEZ01000047.1:0-14120 GCA_005882255.1 Chloroflexota bacterium
AGACCCTCGAGCTGATCGATCAGCTCAGCGACCTGCTCGCCGGAGCGCTGATCGTGCTCGTCACGGCCACTCGCGCGAGTCAAGTCCGCGCGCTCCCTGTAACAGCCGCGATGAGGTGACGGACCGCATCGCGGATCACAGACCGAAGCCAAGCGTCATACGAGCAGCTGGTAGTGCGCGAACTCGTCATCGCGCCGCCATCCGCACGACTCGTAGAGCGACCTGGCCGCGCTGTTTGTGACCGCCGTCGTGAGCGTCAGGCCCTTGGCGTCGGTCTCGACGGCCCACTCCCGCGCTCGCTCGAGCAAGCGCCTGCCAACTCCGCCGCGTCGCGCGGCGGGGCTCACGAAGAGGTCGTTCAGGATCCAGAGCCGCCGCACCGAGACGGAAGAGAAGGACGGATACAGCTGCGTGAAGCCGAGCGTCACGTCGTCGGCGATCGCGACGAAGATCACCGACTCGTCACGGCGCAGGCGCTCGGCGAGGAACGCACGCGCGGCCGCCAGATCGGACGGCTGTCCGTAGAACTGGCGGTAGCCGTCGAAGAGCGGCGCCACGTCATCGAGGTCACCGACGCCGGCACGTCTCACGAGCATCAGGACGTGAGGGCCGACTTGATGCGCTCCGCGAGAGCCGCGCCGACGCCACCGACCGCGGCGAGGTCCTCGACCGGCGCATCCTGCATCGCTCGCACCGAGCCGAACTTCCGGAGGAGCGCACGTTTGCGGGCCGGACCGACACCGGCGATGTCGTCCAGGATCGAGCGCACCGCGCGGCTCGCGCGCACCTTTTGGTGGTACGTGACGGCGAAGCGGTGGGCTTCATCGCGGACCCGCTGCACGAGATAGAGGCCCTGCGCGTTGCGCGGCAGGACGATCGGGTCGGGGCGGTTCGGCACGAACAGCTCCTCGCGCTCCTTCGCCAGCGCGGCGATCGGGATCTGCAGTCGACCGGCATCCGCGAGCGCCGCGAGACCGGCGGAGAGCTGCCCTTTACCTCCGTCGAGGATGATCAGGTCGGGCAGCGGCCAATTCGTCCGGGCGTCGGCGTCTTTGCCGTCGCCACCAGATCCCGCGGCAAAGGCCCTCGCGAAGCGACGCTTGAGCGTCTCGCGCATGTTCGTGAAATCGTCGTTCCGGTCGCCGATGCGCGCGCGGAAGCGGCGGTATTGCGACTTCGCCGGGCGGCCATCCTCGAAGACGACCATCGAGCTCACGACGCTCGTGCCCTGCACGTGGCTCACGTCGTAGCACTCGATCCTCTTCGGCGGCCCTTCGAGACCGAGGGCCTCCTGCAGCTCGCGCAGCGCGACATCCGTCTTGCCGCGGTCCGCAAGCCACCGCACGCGCTCCTGTTCGAGCGCGTCGAGCGCGTTGCGTTCGGCGAGCTCGGCCAGATGCCGCTTCTTGCCACGCTGCGGCACGTGCAAACGCACCGGTCCACCGCGACGCTCGGTGAGGAACGCTTCGAGGGACGCGGCATCGGGCAGCGCGGCGGGCGTCACGATCTCGGGTGGCAGCATCGTCGCCGCGCTGTAGTGCTGACGTAGGAACGAGGCGATCACCTCCGGCGCGCCCGCGCCTTCGGATCCCTCGAGCGCGAAGTGATCGCGGCCGACGATCGTGCCGTCGCGCACGCGAAAGAGCTGGACGACCGCGTCGCCCTCGGCGATCGCCGACGCGAGCACGTCGAAGTCGTCGCCCTTGTACGCGTGCACTTCCTGCCGGTCGAGGGTGCGGTCGATCGCGGTGAGACGGTCGCGGAGTGCGGCGGCACGCTCGAACTCGAGCGTGTCCGCGGCGGACTCCATCTCCTTGCGCGTCGTGCGCGCGAGCGTCTCGTAGCGTCCCTCCAGAAAGAGAACGCTCTTGTCGACGGTCGCGCGATATTCATCCCTCGTCGTGTTCCCGACACACGGTGCGGTGCAGCGCCTCAGGTGAAAGAGGAGGCAGGGTCGTCCACCGGGAAGCGCGCTCGGCGGGACGGTGTGCCCGCGGCCCTCGTCGTCCGCGAGGATCGTGAGCTTGCAGGTCCGGTATGGGAACAGCTTCTGGAGCAGATCGAGCGACTGATCGACGGACTTCGCGTTCGCGAACGGTCCGAAATAGCGCGCGGTGCGGTCGCCGAGCGAGCGCGTGCGAAGGATGCGAGGGAAATCTTCGCCCAGCGTGATCTTCACGTAGGGATAGGACTTGTCGTCCTTGAGCCGGATGTTGTAGCGCGGCTTGTGCTGCTTGATGAGATTCGCCTCGAGGAGGTAGGCCTCCGAGATCGAGCCGGTCACGGCGAATTCCACGCGCTCGGCCCGCTCGACCAAGCGGATGTGGCGGACGTCGAGACTCGGCCCGAAGTACGCTCGGACGCGGTCGCGGAGGACGTCGGCCTTACCGACATAAAGGACACGCCCACGGGTGTCTTTGAACAGGTAGACGCCGGGCGCGTCCGGAAAGGACGCGACCTGGGCCTCGAGGCTCTCGCGGCGCTCGTCCTTGTTCATGCCATACGGTCCAGCCGCTATCCTTTCACGTGGTAGAGAGAAGATTGCGCGAAGCGAAAGATTCCAGCCCGGCACCGAAGCGCGCCCGTCGATCGGTCCAGTCGGTCGACCGGGCGCTGGACCTGCTCGAGGCGCTCGCGGCGGCCGAGGGCGAGGTCTCGATCACCGCGCTCGCGGCGCGCACTACTCTCCATGTCTCCACCGTCCATCGTCTCTTATCCACGCTCCTGCGTCGCGGCTATGTTCGCCAGAACCCGGAGACCAGCCGCTATTACGCCGGCGCGAAGCTCGCGACCCTGGCCGAGGGCCGCTCGCGCTTCGGTGAGCTTCGCCTGCGCGCCCGGCCGGTCCTGCGCGCGATCACCGAAGCCACGCGCGAAACGGCGAACCTCGTCGTGCTCGATGACCTCGCCGCCGTCTACATCGAAACGATCCCCAGCCCCCAGGTCGTGCGGCTCTTCACCCAGGCCGGCAACCGCGTGCCGTTGCACGCGACCGGGGCAGGTAAGGCGCTGCTCGCCGCTCTCCCGGCGGCGCGGCGCGACAGCGTCCTCGACCGCCTGGAGCTTCGACCATACACGCCGCACACGATCGTCGATGCGGCCGTGCTGCGGCGCGCGGTCGAGGAGATCCGCGAGCGTGGCTACGCGATCGACGACGAGGAGTACGACGACGGGGTCCGGTGCGTCGCGGTCCCGGTGATGGGCGCTCCGAACGAGCTCATCGGATCGCTCTCGATCTCGGCGCCGGCGAACCGACTCACGCGCCAGCGCTGCACCGAGCTCGTGCCACTGCTGCGCCGTTCCGCGTCGGAGCTCGCCGCGGCCCTACGCGAGAAGTCCGAGCCGTCGGCGTGACGGTGCGCGCGGGCCTCCGCGGAGCGCCGCTGGTCTCCGCGCTCATCGATCTGCTCGGAACGGAGAAGGTCCTCGGAACGCGCGAGGACCTCCTCATTTACGAATTCGACGGCGCGGTCGACACCGCGACACCCGATGCGGTCGTGCTGCCGAACGACACCGCCGACGTCGCGAAGCTGTCGCGCTTCTGTCACCAGCACGACGTGCCGATCGTGCCCCGGGGCGCGGGCACCGGGCTGTCCGGCGGCGCCATTCCGGTCGAGGGCGGAGTGGTGGTCTCGTTCGCGCGGATGTCGCGGATCCTGGAGATCGACGCGCCCAACATGCGCGCGGTCGTGCAGCCGGGCCTCGTCAACCTGCACCTGTCCACGGCGGCCGCACCGTACGGGCTCTACTTCGTGCCGGATCCGTCGAGCCAGAAGGCCTGCACGATCGGCGGCAACGTCGCCGAGAACTCCGGCGGTCCGCACACGCTCGCGTACGGCGTGACGACGAACCACGTCACCGGTCTCGAGCTCGTGCTCTCGGATGGCACCGTCGTACGCCTCGGTGGCAAGGCGGTGGAGTACGAGGGCTACGACCTCATCGGCGCGTTCGTCGGCTCGGAGGGGACGCTCGGCATCGTCACGGAGATCACGGTGCGCCTCACACCGCTGCCCGAGGACAAGCGCACCATCCTCGCCGCGTTCCCGACGATCGACGGCGCGTCAGAGACGGTCTCGGCGATCATCGGCGCGGGCATCGTGCCCAGCGCGATCGAGCTGATGGATCAGCTCGCGACGGAAGCGGTCGAAGCGGCCGTGGGCGCGGGCTATCCCCTCGACGCCGGCGGGATCCTCCTCATGGAGGTCGACGGCCTGCGCGACGGTCTCGACGAAGCCGCGACACGGATCGAGGAGATCTGCCGCGCGAACGGCGCGACGACGCTGCGGCGCGCGGCGACCACGCTCGAGCGCGACCGGCTGTGGGCGGGGCGCAAGGGCGCGTTCGCGGCGATGGGCCGGCTCGCGCCCGCGTACTACGTGCAGGACGGCGTGATCCCGCGCACGCGCCTTCCCGAGGTCTTGCGCACGGTTCGCGACGTGGCGCAGCGGCACGGCGTGCGCATCGCGAACGTGTTCCACGCCGGCGACGGCAACCTCCATCCCCTCATCCTGTTCGCGAAGGAGAGCGAGCTCGAGGGCGTGAAGCAGGCGGGTCTCGAGATCCTGGAGGCGTGTGTCGCGGCAGGCGGCTCGATCACCGGCGAGCACGGCGTCGGCATGGAGAAGAACTGCTTCATGCCCCTGCAGTTCACCGCCGACGATCTCGCGACGATGGGACGCGTGAAGTCCGCGTTCGATCCGGCCGGTCTCGCGAATCCCGGAAAGATCTTTCCCACTCCGGGACGCTGCCGCGAGTTCCAGCTCGCCGCGAGGCGATGACGGACCGCATCCGACCAGCGGACGCCGCTGCCTGTGCCCGCGCGGTCGCGGAGTCCGCCGCCGCATCCCGCAGCCTGCGGGTGAGGGGCGCCGGCACGAAGGACTACCTCGGAGAGGTGCTCCCCGCCGATGCGGTGCTCGACACGACGGCACTCGCGGGCGTCGTCGCGCATGTGCCGGGCGACCTCACGGTCACGGTCGCGGCGGGCATGCGCTTCGCCGAGGTGCGCTCGGCGCTCGCGCGCGCCGGTCAGTTCCTGCCGCTCGATCCCCCGCACGCGGACGCGGCAACGATCGGCGGGATCGTCGCGGCGAACAGCACCGGATTCTGGCGCTCGCGCTACGGCGGCGTTCGTGATCTCCTCATCGGCACGACGGCGGTCCTCGGAGACGGGACCGTCGCCCGCTCCGGCGGCCGGGTCGTGAAGAACGTCGCGGGCTACGACCTGAACAAGCTTTTCGTCGGGTCACTGGGCACGCTCGGCGTGCTGGTGGAGTGCACGTTCAAGGTCCTGCCGCGGCCGCCGGCCACCGCGGGCGCGCACGCGCAGTTCGCCCGAAGCGCGGACGCGTTCGCCGCGGCCGATGCGATCGTGCGCACCTCAGCACGTCCCGCGGCGCTCGCGATCTCCGGCGGCCCGGGCGGCGCGTGGGAGCTTCTGCTGCAAGCCGACGGCGACGCCGCGCCGGTCGAGCGCACGCTCGAGCTCTTCTCACAGTCAGCACGCGCGCAGGGAACGAGCGCGCAGCGTCACGAAGGTCTGCCCGCCGTCCTCGCGACCATGAATGACGTCTCGGCCCGCGGCGATGGCGCGGTCGTGCGCGCGGCTCTGCCGCTCGCCGCGCAGCCGGCGTTCGCGTCGACCGCGGCACGACTGGAAGGGTTCACGCAGCTCGTGGCCGACGCGGCCAGCGGGATCGTGCGCGTGGTGCTGCGCGGCGACGACGCCGTCGTCATCGGCGGCGTCGACGCGCTTCTCGCGGCGGCGCGCGTGTGCGGCGGCTCCGGGCGGATCGAACGCAGGCCTGACTCGCTGCGCGCGCGTCTTCGCGCCTGGGGCGACGCGGAGCCCGCCGGTCTCTTCCTCATGCGCCGCCTGAAAGAGGCATTCGATCCACGCGGCATCCTCGAGCCCGGTCGATCCGCCGCGGGATGACGGGGTATCCGAACGCCGACGCTCCGTCCCCCGAGCTCCTGCAGCGCTGCGTGCACTGCGGTTTCTGCCTGCCGACGTGTCCGACGTACGCGGTGCTCGGCGTGGAAATGGATTCGCCACGCGGGCGCATCCGGCTCATGGAGACCGTATGGCAGGGCCGCGTCGACGTCACCAGCGATCCGTTCGAGCGCCACATGTACGGCTGTCTCGACTGCCGCGCCTGCGAGACGGCGTGCCCGTCCGGAGTGGAGTTCGGCAAGCTCATGGAAGGAGCGCGCTCGCAGATCGAGGCAGCGCGGCCGCGGTCACTCTCCGAACGGCTGATCCGGCGGGTGGCGTTCCGCGCGTTGCTGCCCCGGCCGGCGGTCCTGCGCGCCTTCGCGCGATTCTCGGTGCTCTCGAAGCGTCTCGGTGCGGCGGCGGCGCTGCGCTTGATCGGGAAGCGCGTCGGCGTCGCGCGTCGCCTGGCGGACTTGCTGGAGCTCGTCCCCGATCGCGCCTCCTCGCGCGCGCTCCCGGCGTCGTATCCGGCCCACGGGGCGCTCCGCGGCCGCGTGGCGCTCTTCACCGGCTGCGTGATGCGCGCGGCGTTCGCCGACACGAATGCCGCGACCGCCCGCGTGCTGTCGCGCAACGGGTTCGAGGTGATCGTGCCCGAGAGGCAGACCTGCTGCGGAGCGCTGCACGCCCACGCGGGCGAGCGGACCGATGCCCGCGCCCTGGCGCGACGCAACATCGCGTCTCTCGAAGCTCTCGAGGTCGATGCGTTCATCGTGAACGCAGCGGGCTGCGGCGCGGCGCTGAAGGAATACGGCTGGCTGCTGAAGGACGACCCCGCCTGGTCCGCGCGTGCGGAGCGTTTCGCGAAACGCGTCAAGGACGCGAGCGAGTTCCTCGCCGATGCCGGCCTCAGCGCGGCACCGGGTCCGCTGCGAACTCGCGTCGTCTACGACGATCCATGCCACCTGCTCCATGGGCAGCGCATACGCGAGCAGCCACGCGCGCTTCTCGCGGCGATCCCCGGGCTCCAGGTGATGCCGCTCGGCGAAGCCGATTGGTGCTGCGGCAGCGCGGGCACGTACAACGTCACGCAGCCTGAGCTGTCGGCGAAGCTCCTCGAACGCAAAGTCGGCCACATCACCCGCAGCGGTGCTGAGGTCGTCGTCACCGCGAACCCCGGCTGCCAGATGCAGATCGCCGCCGGTCTTCGGGCGGTGCGGGCACCCATCAGCGTCGTGCACCTGATGGACCTGCTCGACCGCGCGTACCGCTCAAGCGGCGATACTGGCGGCGGATGAGAGGCGAAGAGCTACTGGCGGGCGCGATCTTCCTCGGGATCTATGCACTCATCGTCACGGAGAAGATCCACCGCACGCTTGCGGCACTGCTGGGCGCGTCGCTCGTCATCCTGCTGAAGCTGGTCGATCAGCGCGAAGCGTTCGCCTTCGTGGACTTCAACGTGATCTTCCTGCTGGCGGGAATGATGATCATCGCGAACGTGATGGCGAAGACCGGCATCTTCCAATGGATCGCCGTCGAGGCCGTGCGTCGCGCGGAGGGCCAGCCGTACCGCCTCCTCCTGTTGACGAGCGTGATCACCGCGGTCGTGAGCGCCTTCCTCGACAACGTCACGACCGTCGTGTTGCTCACGCCGATCACGTTCTTCGTCGCACAGCGTCTGGGGACGTCGCCGGTCCCGTTCCTCATCTCGCAGGTCATCGCGTCGAACATCGGTGGGACCGCGACCCTCATCGGCGACCCGCCCAACATCATCATCGGCAGCCAGATGGGCAAGGACTTCAACGACTTCCTCGTGAACCTCACGCCGGTCGCGACCGCGGCCCTCGTGGTTTATCTGGCGCTCGCGCGCTGGTTGTTCCGCGACGAGCTCCGCGCCGCGACGTCGGCGCTCGAGCCCGACGACATCGCGCGTCTCGTGACGGAGGAGCGCAAGATCGTCAACGTGCCCCTGATGCGGACCTCGCTCGCCGTCATGGCGCTCACGATCCTGGGTTTCCTGTTCAGCCGGGCCCTGGGGCTCGAGGGCGCGACCATTGCCATGACCGGAGCGGTGGTCCTGATGATCGTGGCGCGTGAGGACGTGCACGAGATCTTCAACACCGTCGAGTGGCCCACGTTGTTCTTCTTCATCGGGCTGTTCATCATCGTCGGCGCCGTTGTGAAGGCCGGCATCATCTCGGACCTCGCGACGACCGTTCTCTCGTGGACCGGCGGCCGGACCGATCTGGCGGCGCTCGCCGTCCTCTGGATGAGCGGCTTCATCTCTGCGATCGTCGACAACATCCCTTACACCGTGACGATGGTCCCGCTCATCCAACAGCTTGGACAGTCCGTCGACCGCGAGCCGCTCATTTGGGCTCTCGCGCTCGGAGCGAACCTCGGTGGTAACGCGACGGTCATCGGCGCGTCGGCGAATGTCGTGGTCGCGAGCATGAGCGAGGCGCGCGGCCAACCGATCACGTTCGCGCAGTACCTTCGGTACGGAGTCCCCGCCACGCTCGCCACGCTGGTCGTCGCGACGATCGACATCTGGATCCGCTATCTGGTGCTCTCGTGACCGCCTCGAAGACCGAATTCCGCCGCAAGCTCGACCGCGCGCTCGACTCGGACAAGCTGCGGGTCGCGCTCCACCGCGCTCTGCCGGCGCTCGGCCTGCGGCGTGCCGACCGCATGCGGGAGGTCGATTGGCCCGCTCTGCGTGCCGACCTCACCGCGCGTAAGAAACACGCGGTCGATGACATCCCCGCGCTCATCGCCCGCTTTACCAAGGAAGCCGAGGCGGTAGGCGCGAAGGTCTATCGCGCGGTCGATGCCGAGGAGGCGCGCCGCGTGGTCACCGCGATCTGCCGGGCGAAGAGGGCGAAGCTCGTCGTCAAGTCGAAGTCGATGGCGACCGAAGAGATCGATCTCAACGAACACCTCGCCGCGAACGGCATCACCGCTGTCGAGACGGACCTGGGCGAATGGATCATCCAGCTCGCCGGCGAGCGCCCCTCGCACCTCATCGCTCCGGCGATCCACAAGACTCGCGAGGAGATCGCCGTGCTGTTCGCGAAGGTCGTCGGGCATCCGGTGAGCGACGACACCGCGTCACTCGTGGCGGTCGCGCGCGATGAGCTTCGCGCCTCGTTCCTCAAGGCGGACGTTGGCATCACCGGTGGCAACATCCTCATCGCGGACACCGGCACGCTGGTCCTCGTCACGAACGAGGGCAACGCCGACCTCGCGACGAGCCTTCCCGCGGTGCACATCGCTGTGGTCGGCGTGGAGAAGGTCGTTCCGTCGCTCGACGACGCCGCAGCGGTGCTGAAGCTCCTCGCGCGGAGCGCGACCGGACAGAAGATCAGTACGTACACGCAGTTCATCACCGGACCGTCGCGCTCCGCGGACATCGAGCTCAAGACGCAGATCGGTGTACATGGTCCGAAGGAGCTGCATTTCGTGCTCATCGACAACGGCCGCACCGCCATGCGCGAAGACCCAGCGTTCAGCGAGGCGCTGCGGTGCATCAAGTGCGGCGCGTGCAGCAACGTCTGTCCCACCTACCAGGTGGTCGGCGGGCACGTGTTCGGCCACATCTACACCGGCCCGATCGGACTCGTGGTGTCGCCGTTCCATCACGGCCTCGACAGCGTCGCGTACGAGCAGCAGATGTGTGTCGGCTGCAACGCGTGCGACACGGTGTGCCCGGTGGGCATCCCGATCGCGTCGCTCATCACCGACGTTCGCGCGCTCGCTGTCCAGCGCACCGGTATCTCGTGGGCCAAACGCATCGCGCTGTCGCAGTGGACCTCGCCGCAGCGCATCGATCGCATGACGGGCTGGCTGTCGGCGCTCCAGGGCCCGCTGCGTCACGGCAGCCTGGTGCGCCTGCCGTTCGGTGACCTCGGCAAGGAGAAGAGCCTCCCCGCGGTGGCGCAGCAGCCGCTGCACTACCGAGCACGTGAGATCACGCAGACGAACCCGACCAATCCGGTCGTCCGCGTCGGCCTCTTCCCCTCGTGCATCGTCGACCACTTCCTCCCGGGCGCCGGCTACGCGGCCGCGCGCACGCTCCAGGCCCTGGGCGCGGACGTGCACATCGTCGAGGGCCGCCGTTGCTGCGGCCTGCCGCACATGAACAGCGGCGATCGCAAGAACGCACGGGCGATGGCAAAAGAGATGATCGCCGCACTCGAGCGCGTGCAGGCCGACAAGCTCGTCGCGCCATCTTCGTCGTGCGCGATCACGATGGCGCAGGATTACGAGCGGATCCTCGCCGACGAGCCCGAGTGGGCCGAGCGCGCGCGGCGCCTTGGTGAGCGCATCGTCTCGTTCACACGCTTCGCGTACGACCTCGCGATCGAACGGGGCGCGACCGGCCGCCCGCTCGCGCTCCGCGCGACCTATCACGACGCGTGTCAGTCGGCCAACGTGCTCAACCTGCACGACGAGCCGCGCGAGCTGCTGCGGCGCGTCGCGGGCGTCCAGCTCACCGAGATGGTCGATTCAGCGGTGTGCTGTGGATTCGGGGGGACCTTCTCGTTCGAGCATCCCGACGTCGCGAACTTCGTGCTCGAGACGAAGCTCGCGAACATCGCTGCGACGGGCGCGGACGTCGTGATCACCGACAACCCAGGCTGCCTCACACATCTGCGGGGCGGCCTCGATGCGCGAAGCCAGCGCGTCAAGGTTCGGCACTTGGCCGAGGTGCTGTGGGAGTCGCTCGCCGCGCCGGACTAGTTCTGGACTAGCCGCCGCCGCCGCACGCGCAGCCGCCGCCGAGCGTGGGGTTCTTGACGAGGAAGCCGGTCCCCTCGGGACCCTCGACGAAATCGATGATCGCGCCGTCCGCGTACGGCTGACTCACCGGATCCACCGCGAGCGGGATGCCCGCGACGTCGCTGACCGTGTCCTTCTCGTCAGGCGTGGCGTCGAACGCGAGGCCGTACTGGTAGGAGCAGCAGCTCTTGCCGGCCACATACATCCGAAGGAAGGCTCGCGACGGGTCCGTGCCGCGGAGCTCGCGGAGCTTCTCGGCCGCGACCGGTGTCATCTCGATCATCGCCACACCTCTTTCGGCTGTCGGTCCGGGCCTCATGCTAACGCGGCGCTCGGCGAGCCGCGAAGCGCCGCGGCTGCGCGGCGGTCTCGAAGCGGTCGGCGCGCTCGTCCCAGCGGTGGAGGAGGCGGGTCTCGGCCCTGCCGCCCCGCACCGCGACGATCTCGTGCACGGTCGCGACCCGCCGGCCGGTCGGCTTCCGCCAGTCCCGCCCCAGCGAGCGGACGTACACGACGATCGCGATCCGGGCAGCCTGCTCATCCGGCACGCCGTTGCCGCGGCAGACGATGTCGATCGCCTCGTCGGGCCCGGGCGCATGCAGCGCCGCCGCGAGCGCGACGTCGTCGCCGAGATGCGCGAAAACGCTACGCACCGGGGCGCCCCAGATGTAGCCGGGCATGACCGGATACTCGCTGATCTCCGGGATCACCAGGTACCCGCCCTTGCTCGCGGCCGCGAGCGCCTCGATGTCGAGGCCGTCATCGCCGACCGTCTTCACCGCAGCGCCCTTCGGCGCGTGCGCGAGCATCGCGCCCATCACGGTGCTCTTTCCGGCCAGCCGCGGTATCGCGCAGACCAAGAAGGAGTGGTGTCCGTTCGCGGTGGCCCGCAGCGTCGCCGCGATCTCGGACGACATGGTGCCATTCGCGACAAGGTCGGCGAGCGTCAGCGTCGCCACTACGATTCCCGGAGCTGCTTCACGCGCGCCAGGATCACGGCCAGCGCCGCGAAAACCGTCGCCGCGGCGCCCGCGACCGCGGCCGGAGCGCCGAACGCGATCGCCGCACCACCGAGGATCGGGCCGTTCAGGACGCGCATGCCCTGCGTGCCGAAGGTGTACGCGCCCATCACGCGGCCGCGGAGCTCGTTCGGCGCGGACAGCTGGATCTTCGTGTTCGTGAGCGACTGCGTGAGCACCGCGCTCGCGCCGACGACGAGGAGGAGCAGGAACGAGAGCGCGTAGCTCGTCGAGAACGCGAACAGGAAGATCGCGGCCATCTCGGTCATCGCGGCAACGACGATGAACACGCCACTGTGGCGACGCCCGCGCGCGTACGCGAGATACACGGCGGCGGCGACCGCGCCGATGCCGCTCCCCACCAACAGGAACGAGTACCCGAGGGCATCGACATGCAGCACGTCATACGCGAAGAGGACGAGGAACGAGTTGAAGGTATGGCCGATGAAGATGACGCTGATCATCTCGACGCTGATGAGCGCGGCGATGAGCGGGCGCGCGCGAACGAAGCCGAGTCCAGCGCGCAGCGACGCGAGAAGGGGCTGGCGCACCGTCGCGCCGAGGCGCGGCACGCGGATCACGGCGAGCAGCACGAGCAGCGGGACGAACGTGAGCGCATTGATGAGGAAGCCGGTGCCGGGCCCGAAGGCCACGACGATGAAACCCGCCACCGCCGGGCCGATCACCTGCGAGAACTGTCGCGCGGTGGAGTTCAGGCTGACCGCGGACAGGAGCTTGGACGGCCCGACCATGGCATGGATGAGCGTTTGCTGCGCCGGATTGCCGATCGCGCCGGCGAATCCGTGCAACAGGAGGAGGCCGAAGATCCACCAGGTCGTGACGAATCCGGCCAGCGTCGCCCACGCGACGCCAAGAGCGGCGGCCATGAGCAGGACCTGCGCGACGATCTGCACCTTGCGGTTGTCGTAGCGATCGGCGAGGACGCCACCGTAGAGCGAGAACAGCGTGAACGGCAGCCAGTGCGCGAACACCATCATCCCGAGCCAGAACGGCGCGGCCGCACCCGCGAGCTGCACGACGAGCACGTTGCGGATCACGTTCTCCATGCCGTCGCCGGTGCTCGAGATCCAGCTCGCGATCCAGTACCAGCGGAACACCGGCACATCGAGCGCCGTGAACCGCGTTCGCGGCGGCTGCGCCACGACGGCCGCGACGCCCGGCGCACCGCTCGCCGCGGCATCGAGCGCGTCGCTCTTTTGGTCGGCCGGTTCGCTCAAGGCGTCACGAACATCTGCGTGAACATCCGTCCGTACGGACCCGCGGAGATCACGCCGATCGCGATATTCGTGAATTCGGGCCGCAGGATGTTCTCGCGATGTCCCTGGCTCTGCATGAGACCGCGGTGCGCGACGGAGACCGACTGCGCGTAGGCGAGATTCTCGCCCGCGCGCGAGTACGTGATGCCCGCCGCCTTCAGGCGATCGAACGGCGAGCCGCTCACCGGCGATTGGTGCGCGAAGTACTTGAGCCTGAACATCTCCTCCGAATGCTGGCGCGCGACCGGTAAGAGGCGATCGTCCCAGATGAGCGCGCGAAGGCCGACGGCGGTCCGCTCCTCGTTCACGAGATCGAACATCTGACGCTCGGCCGCGGGGTCCGGCGAGAGCTGGAGATCGTTCGGAAGATCCAGCGTTTCGCTCTGGTCCTCGCCGAGCTTGGTGACGAAGAGCGGGACGGTCTCGCCCAGCTGGCCCGAAAGCTTCGCGAGCGTCGGCTGCAGCGCGCTGATCTGATCGATGAGCTCGCGCGCGATACGAGAGCTCTCCACGGCGGCCTTGAGATCGCTGCTGACCGGCGATACGACGAACGCCGCGAGCACGATCGCCATGACGAACAGCGCCCGCGCCGCCGCGGGAAAGATCCCGAGCACGCGGTCGGCGACCTCGATGGATCGCACGCGGTGGATCGCGCGCACGACCGGCGTCAACGCGAAGAACCCGGCGAGTGAGAAAAGCCCCTCGACGAGGACGAGGACGACGATGAACCCGATCGGCCGCGCCGTCGCCGGGAGTACGCCGAGCTTCTCGACCAGCTGACCAGCGCCGACCTGGAACACCACCGCCGCCGCGAACGACACGACCCAGGTAGCGAGCCCGTACGTCGTCGCGATGAATCCCGATCGATAACCACCCAACACCGCCGCGGCGATGAGCAGCACGATCGCGGCGTCGATCGGCGAGAAGGGGAGATTCACGACGTTCGAATCGTAAGGCGTGAGAACGGCCACAATGAGCGCACGATGCGGTCATCATCCGACCTGATGCTCTGGGCGCTGAGCGCGTGCATCGGCGTGCTCGGGATCCTGATCCTCTTCACGCTCGGCACGCCAGGCCTTCTACTGCTCTTCGTGCCACTCCTGATCG
>VBEZ01000047.1:14265-20087 GCA_005882255.1 Chloroflexota bacterium
CGATCACCTCGCCCCCGGCTTTCCCACCCTCCGGACCGAGATCGATGATCCAGTCCGCGGTCTTCACGACGTCGAGGTTGTGCTCGATCACGACGACGGTGTTGCCGTTGTCGACGAGACGGTGCAGCACCTCGAGCAGACGCTCGACGTCGGCGAAGTGCAGACCGGTCGTCGGCTCGTCGAGGATGTACAGCGTGCGGCCGGTGGCACGGCGCGAGAGCTCCGTCGACAGCTTGATGCGCTGCGCCTCACCACCGGAGAGCGTCGTCGCGGGCTGACCGAGATGGATGTAGCCAAGGCCGACGTCGTTGAGCGTCCGCAGCTTTGCCTCGCACGCCGGGACGTTGGTGAAGAACGCGAGGCCTTCCTCCACGGTCATCTCGAGGACATCGGAGATCGTCTTGCCCTTGTAGCGGATCTCGAGCGCCTCGCGGTTGTACCGCTTCCCGCCGCAGACCTCGCACGGAACGTACACGTCCGGCAGGAACTGCATCTCGATCTTGATGATCCCGTCGCCGGCGCAGGCCTCGCACCGGCCGCCTTTCACGTTGAACGAGAAGCGGCCGGCGCTGTAGCCGCGCAGCCGCGCCTCGGGGACCGCGGCGAACAGATCGCGGATCGGGGTGAAGAGACCGGTGTAGGTCGCTGGATTCGAGCGCGGCGTGCGGCCGATCGGCGACTGATCGATGTCGATGACCTTGTCGATGTGTTGGATGCCTTCGATCCTGTCGTGCGCTCCCGGACGCTCTTTGGCCTTGTTGACCACCTGCGCCAGGCGCCGGTAGAGCACCTCATTCACGAGCGTGCTCTTCCCCGACCCGGACACACCGGTGATCGAGACGAAGACGCCGAGCGGGATCCGCACGTCGATGTTCTTCAGGTTGTGCTCGCGCGCGCCGCGCACGACGATCGCATCGCCCTTGGCCGACCGCCGATGCGCCGGCATCGGAATGCGTCGCCGGCCCGAGAGATACGCGCCGGTCAGCGAACGCGGCTCCCGCAGGATCGCCTCGAGCGGACCCTCGGCGACGACCTCGCCGCCATGCTCACCCGCGCCGGGACCGATATCAATCACCCAGTCCGCGGTGCGGATCGTCTCCTCGTCATGCTCGACGACGATGATCGTGTTGCCGAGGTCGCGCATGCCGAGAAGCGTGCGGATCAGCTGCGCGTTGTCGCGCTGATGGAGACCGATCGACGGTTCGTCGAGGATGTAGAGCACGCCCATCAGGCCGGAGCCGATCTGCGTCGCGAGGCGGATGCGCTGCGCCTCGCCACCGGACAGCGTCGTGGCCGAGCGATCGACGGTCAGGTAGTCGAGGCCGACGTCCACCAGGAATCCCAAACGCGTCCGGATCTCCTTGAGGACCTGTTTCGCGATCTGGCGGTCGCGGCTCCCCAGGCCGCCCTTCTCACGCTCGAGGCCGCCCACCCAGTCGAGCGCCTCGCTCACGGTGAGGCTCGTCACGTCGACGATGTCCTTGCCGAGGATCGTGACCGCGAGCGCCTCGGGCTTGAGACGGCGGCCCTTGCAGACCGGGCAGGGCCGTTCGCTCATGTACTTCTCGATATCGGCCCGAATGAACTCGGACGTCGTGTCACGGTGCTGACGCTCGAGCCACGGGATGATCCCCTCCCACTCGTACTCATAGGAGCGGCGCTGCCCACTGCGGTTCTCGTACGAAAGCTTCAGCGGCTCCTCGGTCCCGCGTAGCAGCGCGTCGAGCGCCTTTTTCGGAAGATCCTTTACCGGAGCGTCGAGCGAGAACTTGAAGCGGCGCGCGAGTCCTTCGATGATCGCCATGCGGTACTGTGCCGTGCCGCCTGACTTCTGCCATGGGAGCACCGCGCCCTGCTTCAACGACAGGTCGGGGTTCGCGAGCACGAGGTCGGGGTCGGGCTCGAGCTTGGTGCCGAGGCCGGTGCACGCCGGGCAAGCTCCGTGCGGCGAGTTGAAGGAGAACATCCGCGGCTCGATTTCGCCGATCGAGAAGTCGCCTTCGGGGCACGCCAGACGCTGGCTGAACAGACGCTCTGGCTGCTTGCCATCGGCATCCGCCACCAGCACGAGGCCCTCGCCGAGTCGAAGCGCCGTCTCGATCGAGTCCGTCAGCCGCGAGCGGTCCGCGTCACCGTCCTCACCGCGCTTCAGCACGATGCGGTCGACCACGACCTCGAGCGAATGCTTCTTCATCTTGTCGAGCGTGATGTCCTCGCTCAGGTCGCGGACGCTCCCGTCTACGCGGACGCGCGCGAAGCCGCCGCGGCGCGCGGTCACGAGCAGCTGCTGGTGCTCGCCCTTCCGGTCCCGGACCAGCGGTCCGAGGATCAGGAGACGCGAGCCCTCCTTGTATTCGCGGATCTGGTCGACTATCTCCTGGACGGTCTGCGCCACGATCGGGACTCCGTGGTTCGGACAGTGCGGCACGCCGACGCGCGCGAACAGCAGACGAAGATGGTCGTAGATCTCCGTGACGGTCCCGACAGTCGATCGCGGGTTCCGCGTCGTGCCCTTCTGATCGATCGAGACCGCCGGTGAGAGCCCCTCGATGAAGTCAACGTCTGGCTTCTCCATCTGGCCGAGGAACTGCCGCGCATATGCGGACAGCGACTCGACGTAGCGGCGCTGGCCTTCGGCATAGATCGTGTCGAACGCGAGTGACGACTTTCCTGATCCCGAGAGGCCGGTGATCACGACCATCTTGTCGCGCGGGATCTGGACGTCGATGTTCTTCAGGTTGTGCTCGCGCGCGCCCTTGACGTGGATGTGGGTGACGGGCATCAGTCGCGCTTCCGGTAGAACCTGTGCTGCATGCGAACGATGCGCATGCCACGGAACTCCTGCGGGGGCTGCGCCTCGGCGCCAGCCGATCGCACGCCCGGACCCGGTCCGATCCGCGCTCCGACCGGCGCCGGCTGGGCGGGCGGCCCGCTCGGTCCGGCGCGGTAGGACCGCGGTGACCCACCACGCGCGTCGCTCACGACCGCCCGAAGGTAGATGAGCCAGAAGACGAGCGACACCAGGCCGCCGGTCAGGCTTTCGGCGACGCCGGGCTGGTAGAAGTTCGTCGATCGCGGTAGCACCGCGTTCGCGACGATCTGGTAGACGCCGATCGGGAGCAACGCGATCGCACCGATCCCGAACACGATCGTGCCGACCAAGAGGTACGCGCGTCGCAGGCCGTCGTGCTGGCCCAATGTGGCGGCGCGCCCGTACATCGCGCCGAACGCCCAGCGGTGCGCGAGATAGAAGAGCACACCGAAGAACGCGAACGTAGCGCCGCGCACGATGTCCTCGAGGCGTCGCCGCTCGAGCCCCTCGACCGCGGGTACGAGGATCTGAACAGATGGCTGCGGACAGTCCACGCCCACCGGACAAGGCGGGATCGCGGGAACGCCGCCATACACGAACTCGTTCCCAACCGCGGTGGCTAGGGCCGCGTTCAGCAGGGCTGAGAAGCCGAACGCGATCGCGAGCACCCCGGCGAAAAGACCGAGGTAGAGATAGGCGCGCAGGAGGTTGTTGCCCGTCAGATCGAAGCCCTCGCGGCCGCGCTGGAACGCGAGCACGCCGACGATGACGACGATCGCCACGATCGCGACCGGCAGCAGCAAACTCAGCATCAGCCGCCCCGCCGGCGACGGCTCATGACCCGCTTCGTGGTCCGTGGACCCGTCGACATCCCAGAATCGTCGAGCCCCTCCGGTCCGCTCTGCAACACCAGCAGGCCACGCAGGTCCACGATCTCGTCGCGCAGCGCCGCCGCCTTCTCGAAGGCGAGCTCCTTCGCCGCCGTCTTCATCTGGAGCTCGAGGTCCTTGATGAGACGCGCCAGCTCGTCCTTTGGCAGCTCACCTGCCGCGATCGGGCGGCCGCCCTTCTCGTAGGCGCCCTCGACCTCCGCGACTTGGCGCAGCCGCATGCCGACATCGCGGATCGCCTTGACCACCGTCTGCGGGTCGATGCCGTGCTCTTGGTTGTACGCGAGCTGGACCTCGCGCCGGCGCTCCGTCTCGTCGATGGCCGCTCGCATCGAGGCCGTCATACGGTCGGCGTACATGATCACGCGGCCCTCGACGTGCCGCGCCGCGCGGCCGATGACCTGGATCAGCGATCCCTCCGACCGCAGGTAGCCCTCTTTGTCGGCGTCGAGGATCGCGACGAGCGTGACCTCGGGCAGGTCGATGCCCTCACGCAGGAGGTTCACGCCCACGACGACGTCGAACACGCCGAGGCGGAGGTCGCGCAGGATCTCGACGCGCTCGATGGTCTCGACCTCCGAATGGAGGTACTGGACCTTCACGCCCATCTCGCGCAGGTAGTCGGCCAGGTCCTCCGCCATCTTCTTCGTGAGCGTCGTGACGAGCGCGCGCTGGCCGCGATCGACACGCAGGCGGAGCTCGGCGAGCAGGTCGTCGATCTGGCCGTCGGTCTTGCGCACCTCGATCTCGGGGTCGATGAGGCCGGTCGGCCGGATGATCTGGTCGACGACCTGGCCGGAGCGCTGGACCTCGTACGCACTCGGGGTCGCCGAGACGAAGATCGTCTGATCCAGCCGGGCCTCGAACTCCTCGAACGTGAGCGGGCGGTTGTCGAGCGCGCTGGGGAGGCGGAACCCGTACTCGACGAGGATCTGCTTGCGCGAACGATCGCCTCCCCACATGCCATGGACCTGCGGGATGCTGATGTGCGATTCGTCGACGAACATGAGGAAGTCGGGCGGAAAGTAGTCCAGCAGGGTCCAGGGCCGGCTCCCGGCGGGTCGGCGCGCGAGATGCCGCGAGTAGTTCTCGATACCCGCGCACGAGCCGGTCTCGCGCATCATCTCGAGGTCGAAGTTCGTCCGCTGCCGAAGGCGCTGCGCCTCCAGGAGTCGACCGTTCGCCTCGAGCTCCGCCAGACGCTCGACGAGCTCCGCCTCGATGTCGCGGATCGCCTCCATGAGCTTCTCGCGTGGCGTCACGAAGTGGCGGGCTGGATAGATGTCGATACGGTCCCGCTCCGCGAGGACCTCGCCCGTAAGCGGATCCAGCTCCGTGATCCGCTCGACGTCATCGCCGAAGAACTCGACGCGAACCGCAAGCTCCTCGTAGGACGGCTGGACCTCCAGCGTGTCACCCATGACGCGGAACTTGCCGCGCACGAGGTCGCTGTTCGTCCGCTCGTACTGGATGTCGACGAGATGCCGGAGGACGGTATCGCGCCGCACGCGCTCGCCCTTGTTGAGGCGCACCGTGACCGCACCGTAGTCGACGGGAGCCCCGAGACCGTAGATGCAGGAGACCGACGCGACGATGAGGACATCCCGGCGCTCGAAGAGCGCCCGGGTCGCCGCGTGGCGCATCCGGTCGATCTCCTCGTTCCGCGAGGAGTCCTTCTCGATGTAGGTGTCGCTGCGCGCGATGTAGGCCTCCGGCTGGTAGTAGTCGTAGTACGAGACGAAGTACTCGACGGCGTTCTTGGGAAAGAACTCCTTGAACTCGCCGTACAGCTGCGCCGCGAGGGTCTTGTTGTGAGCGAGCACGAGGGCCGGGCGCCCGGCATCGGCGATGACCTTCGCCATCGTTACGGTCTTGCCCGAACCGGTGACACCACGCAGGGTCTGAGACTTCATTCCCTCGCGGAGACCGCGCGTGAGCGCCTCGGCTGCCCGTGGCTGATCTCCGGCGAGATCCCAGGGCAGCACGAGGTCGAACGGAGCGCGTCCGCTCGGTTTGTCCATCGGAACTTGAAGGATGTCGCTCTTGGGCACGGGCGCCTCATTCTAGAACAGATGTTCGGTGACGGCTGGAGCTCCCCCGACTCCCCCGATTGTCGCGCA
>VBEZ01000120.1 GCA_005882255.1 Chloroflexota bacterium
GCCCTCGAGGGCTTCAGCGAGCATCGCCTCGGCTTCTCTCCATCGCCCCTGCGTGCGCCGTACACGCGCGAAGCTGTGAAGGACTAGCGAGTAGCGCTCATGTCGCAAGCTCAAGCGCCTGGCGACCTCGGGCAGGAGTGACTCGAAGAGTGCCTCGGCTTCGTCGTAGCGCTGTTGGGCGCGGTATAGGGTGCCCAGCGTGTGCCGGACCTTCAGCTGAATCGCATGGTCGTAAGCAGACTCGGTCTTCGCGATGGCGAGCGCGCGGTCCAGAGCGCGCTCAGTCTCAGCCAGCCTTCTGGCGGTCGCTGCAAGGATCGCTTCCCAATATCTGACATCGACCTGGAGACGATGGTCTGCCCCGAGCTCGTCGACCGCGGCGCGAGCGCGGCCCAGCGCTGCGCCAAGTCCCGCGGAGTCGCCGTTCTCGTCATGAGCCTCGCAGAGGCCTAACCAGGCTTCGGCGAGGTGCGGGTTCATGGACGGGCCTAGTCGCACGCCAAGAGCGACAGCACGTTCGAACAGTTGGATCGCGTCACGCGGACTTCCGCATGCAAGCCGTGCGTGACCGACGATGTTCGTCGCGGCAAGTGCCGCCTGAGAATCGCCCGCGCTGATTTCCGGAAGTCGATCAAGTATTCGCCTTGCTAGCGACTCTGCCTCGGCGTACCTCGCTTGCGCTCGCATCACGTCCGCCAGACCGAGTTGAAGTGCAGTTTCATCGGGACGCAGCGCGAGAGACTGTCGCAGCAGACGCTCGGCTTCCACAAAATCGTCGCCCTCGCGCGCGAGGAACGCGGGTGTGGGTTCCTCCGGCTGCTTGTCCGATTCCCGGTGCATGAAGCGAGCGTACGCGCCGGCTCTGATGTCGAGGCCTGTTAACAAACGAAGAGGCGCCCGGGGGCGGGCGCCTCTTCGAGGGAGGGACTTGAGTAACTGGTCTTCACTCACCTAACGAACGTCGTCGCCTTGCGCGTAGGCGGGACACCGCACTGCAACGCACCCATTCGGGGGAGACAAAGAAGCGGCCCGCCGTTGCCGGCGGGCCGCTTGACGCAGGGGGCTTGGTGTTGAGTTAGTCCTCGCCCTCGCTGTTGTGGCTCTTGCCCTCACTGTGGCCCTTGCCCTTGGTGCTGTTGGTGCTCTTGGCCGACTTGGACTTGTCGGTCTGCGTCGTGGCCGGAGCCACCGCCGGCAGCGCGTCGAGTGCGGTCTTCAGATCCGTGACCTGCTTGTCCATCGCCGCGATCGCGGCGTCGGCGATCGCCTTGGCGTCCGGGCCGCTGATCGCGACGGTCGTACCCGTCGTGCCGGTCGTGCCCGTGGCACCCGTGGCGCCTCCGACTTGAACAGCTCGTGGATCGCCTTCACGGCGACCTGACGGAAGCCCTTGATCTTGTTGTCGGCGGTCTTGACGAGCGTCTTGGCCGCGTCGGTCTTCGGGGCGGTCTTGCTGAGAGCGAGCACCGCCGCGTTATCCGTCTTGAATGCCGCGTCGACACGCTGGACCTGCTCGTTCGTGGCGTGAGCCGCGTCGGAGCAGCCGTTGCCCGTCGCCGGCGCCGTCGGGTCGTCCTCACCCTTCTTGTTGAAGAGCGCGAGGACCGTCTGCGTGACCGTGTTGTTCGTCGTGGTCGTCGGCGTCGTCGCCGACCCCGTGGTCGTATCGGTGGTCGTGCTGGGTTGCGTGATCGTCACGGTGGTCATGCCGTTCTGGACCGTCGCAGTGACGAGCGCCCCGCTCGCCCCAAGGACGAGCACGGTCGCTACCGCGCCACCCTTGGCGTGGAGGAGAAGAGATAAGAGCTTCTCGAACATTGAGACAGACACCTCCTGCTGGTAGTCGAACGAGAGACCGGCCGCTGACGTTAGGTCCGCCCGGCGTACAGTTCGTCCCCTGGCGTGAGGAAGTGGCGTATTTGGGCGGCCCGCGCCGCGGCCGCGACGTTCGTACTAGGACTTCTGGCGTACGCCGGCGTGTCCTATCGCGTCGCCGACGGCCTCACCAAACCGACGCGACAGCCGCTCGATCCACCGGCCGCGAGCGTTGCCGCGACCTATGAGGACGTCTCCTTTAAGAGCACCGACGGGCTGACGCTCAAGGGCTGGTGGTTCCCTGTGCCTTCCGCCGACCGTGCGGTCGTGATCGTGCACGGCCGCGGCGCGAATCGCATCAAGTCGTCATTCGATCCGCAGAAGATCGCGCAGTTCCTTCTCGCGAATCGGTATTCAGTCCTCCTGTTCGACCTGCGCGGGCACGGTGAGAGCGAAGGCCTTCGCTACTCGCTCGGCGAGTACGAGCCGCGCGACATCGTCGCCGCGATCGACTTCGCGCAGGCGAAGGCGGGCATCGATCGGAAGCGGGTCGCGATCATCGGTGAATCGATGGGCGGCGGCAGCGCGATCATGACCGTGAAGGCCGATCCGACGATCGGTCCGGTCATCACCGATTCCGCGTTCGCCGACGGCACGACCGTCGTGAGCGAGGTCGCACCGAACTACACCGGATTGCCGGGGTGGTTCACGCCGGGCATCGTGCTGATGGCGCGGATCTTCTTCGATCTCGATCTGTCCCTGATCAAACCCGCCGAGGTCGTCCGCGATCATCCCGAGCGCGCCTGGCTCTTCATCCAGTGCGAGAACGACACGACGGTGTTCCGGCATCACGGCGTCGAGCTCAAGGCCGCGAGCGCGAATCCGGGCACCGAGCTCTGGCTCGTCCCTGGCTGCGAACACGTGAAGGCCTTCGACACGCACACCGTCGAGTGGGAGCAGCACGTCCTCGCGTTCCTCGGCCGGGAGATCCGCTGAGCGGTCTCCGACTGATCGCCGAGGCGTGCCTGCCGGCTGAATCCGCTAGCCTTTTCTCATCCGAAGTCTCCTGAGGCACCGCAACGCGTCGGTGCTCCCCATCCTCGTCCTGTTCATCGCCACCGTGATCGGCGGCTGGGTGAACACGATCGACCTGCACGGCCGGGTGGTCGACGACTTCACCGACAGCGGGATCATCAACGCCTCGGTCACGCACGGCTCGCGCGTCGTCGGCACCGACGTGAACGGAAGCTTCGACTTCCTGAACCTGCCGCGTCAGTCCCGGATGCGGGTCGACGCGAACGCATATCTGCGCACCAGCGTGCCGACCACTCAGGACGAGATCCGCATGACGCCGACGTCCTGGACGGTGCAGGTCGTCGAGGCGGGTACGACCGACAAGTTCGTCAAGAACGCCGGCGTCCGGCAGGGCGACACCGAGCTCGCGAATACCCACGACGCGGTGAACGCGGTCGTCTCGCCGCATCCGGGGAAGAACGCCAAGGTGATGGTCTGCGCGGACGGCTATCAGGCCAAAGAGGTCACCGTGGTGGGCGTGCTCCAGACCGTCGAGCTCACGCCCGGGAGTCCCGGTTGTCCGCCGCTGCCGACGCCGTCGCCATCGCCGTCACCGAGCCCGTCCGCGAGCGGCTCGCCGGCCGCATCACCGGGCGCCTCGCCGTCGCCCACGCCCAGTCCCACTCCCTAGCGCGAGGACTCGTATCGTGTCCCGGCGGTGAAGTGCTTCCTGCTCGCGCTGGCGCTGTGCGGCGGTGCGGCGTTCGTCGTCGCATCCGCTCCGGTCGCGCGGGCGGCGGAACCAGCAGCGGCGTGCACCTCGAGCGTCGGGCCGGGCATCGCGCCGCCGACGAGCCCGCCCTCGGGCATCCCCGGATTCCACGCGGCGTGGTACGGCCAGTCCGGATATCCGACGCTCTGCCCCGGCGAGCGATCGACCGCGACCGTCGCCTACTACAACTCGGGCTCGTTCGGCTGGGTGCGCGGCCGCCTGGGTGAGATGGCGTTCCTCGGCACGTCGAACCCGAGCCCCGGCCAGGATCAGCCGAGCCAGCTCGGTGGGCACGGCGGGGGCATCTCGCCCGACACCGGATGGCCGAGCAACAACCGCGTCGCCGCGCAGCCCGCGGACTACGTCGGACCCGGGCAGGTCGCGTGGTTCCAGTTCACGATCCTGGCGCCGAACGCGCCTGGGACGTACCTCCTGTACATCCGACCGCTCATCGAAGGCGCGACTTGGATGGAGGACTACGGCGTCTACTGGCAGGTGACGGTGAAGCAGGCGGATTCCGTCGGCTCGATCGCCGTCGCGCCTGCGACCGCCGCCTCCGTGGAGGTCGGGGCGTCTCGTGCGTACACCGCCACGGTCGGCGGATCCGGCTGCGTCGATCTCGCGTTCATCGACGACGCGTCGTACCCCGCCACATCCGACGGCGGCGGCCTGGCCGACGTGGACGCCAACGGCCGAGCCGATCTGTCGACCGCGGCGTCGCTCACGCTCGTGAACGGAGCGTTCAACGGGACGAGCTACGTCCACTGCGTGGCGCCGCTCGCGGATCAGACCGTCACGTTCGTCGTGAGCTCCACGACGCCGAATGCGACCGTCCGTCCGGTCGTCTTCCGCGACCTCAACAACGACAACGCGCTCGACGTCAGCACCACGTTCGTGCCGACCGAGCCGTGGGGTCTGGGCGGCACGGTGCGCTTCATCCCGCTCGAAGCGACCACTGGCGCGCACACGGTCACCGTCTTCGCGGTCAGCACGGCCGAGCACTACTTCACCGACGCCGGCGCCGCGGCGACTTACCGGTACGACAGCAACGACACGTTTCAGCGTTCCGGCGTCGCGATCGGCCTCACCCAGTTCGAGCAGCTCATCTCGCGCGGTGACACGCTCGCCGTGAGCTATCAGGCCGAAGAGATCGACCCGTCGACCTTCAACATCACGCTCGACCTCGGGCGCGACGCGCCCACGGTCGACGCCACCGTCGACAGCTGGGACGGCGGACCGACGCAGGAGGACGTGGGCCTTCGGATCACGGAGCCGGCGACGAACGCGGACGCCATCGCGTACAGCATCCAGCGCGCCGCGACGTTCAGCGTCGCTGCGGTATGCGACCCCGGAGCCGCGTACGGCGAGATCACGCTCCGCACGATCGCCAGTGGCAGCAACTCGACGATCTATGTCGATCGCGACCTCGCCGTCGGCGCGTACTGCTATCGCGTCGGCGCGACGGATCCCGTGTCGGGAACGGTCGCCTTCGGGTACAGCCAGCGCGTCGTCGTCAACAATCCGCCGCTGCCGGTGGCGCCTCCGCGCGCGCTGGACGCCCGGGTGACCACGAGCGCCGGCTCGCTCGCGCTGCTCGACACGGGCGACGTGATCAAGATCGCGTTTGGCAAGGAGATGCGTTCGCCCGCCGGTGGCCAGATGCGCGTACAGGACGTCGACGGCACGATCGCGGACAT
>VBEZ01000048.1 GCA_005882255.1 Chloroflexota bacterium
GGCGTGTGCCGTGGGGTCGGATGGGCGAGCCGGCTGATGTCGCGCGGGTGGTCGCGTTCCTCGCGTCGCCCGCTGCCGACTACGTGACCGGGCAGCTTCTCTACGTGGATGGTGGCATCAACGCGCGCATGGGTTTGGCGTGGGAAGACGCGGAGCCGCGCCGATGAGCCAGATCTCAACGCTCGCGCGCCGTTTTCCTCCCGGATTCCTGTTCGGCACGGCCACCGCCGCCTACCAGATCGAAGGCGGCCACGATGCCGACGGGAAAGGGCCATCCATTTGGGACACGTT
>VBEZ01000049.1 GCA_005882255.1 Chloroflexota bacterium
CGTCGCGCTCATGCACGAGCTCGGGCTCGGGGCCTACCGCCTCTCCATCAGCTGGCCGCGCGTGATCCCGTCCGGGGCCGGTGCGCCCAACGAGATGGGCATCGCGTTCTACGACCGTCTGATCGATGAGCTGCTCGCGAACGGGATCCGTCCGTTCGTCACCCTTTATCACTGGGATCTCCCGCAGGCGCTGCAGGACGAGGGTGGCTGGGGCTCGCGTGCGGTGGTCGATCAGTTCGCGGCGTACGCAGACCTCGTCGCGCGGCGACTTGGCGACCGCGTCAAGGATTGGATGACACTGAACGAGCCTGAGGTCGTCGCCTTCGCGGGCCACCACGTCGGCGTTCACGCGCCGGGCATCCGTGATTTCGGGAAGGCCGTTCTGGTCTCACACCATCTGCTCTTGGCCCACCGCGCCGCCGCGGACGCGATCCGCGCCGCGCGCCCGACAGCACGTGTCGGCATCGCGCTCAACCTTTCGCCGTGCGAGCCCGCGACGGATTCAGCCGAAGACGCGGCAGCCGCGACGCGCGCGGACGGATACCTCAATCGGTGGTTCCTCGATCCGCTCTACGGCCGCGGCTATCCGAAGGACATGGTCGCGCTCTATGCGCCGTACTTCGACCGAGCGCGAGAGCTCGACGGTTATCACGGCCGGCTCGACTTCCTCGGCGTCAACTACTACACGCGGCGGCTCGCGAAAGCCGGCGACGGCCCGCTGCAGCTCGATCGCGTCGAGCGGGAGGGCGCGGAGCGCACGGCGCTCGGATGGGAGGTCCATCCGTCGTCGTTCCACAAGATCCTCACGCGAGTCCAACGCGATTACGCGCCGCGAGAGATGTTCGTGACCGAGAACGGCGCGGCGTACGACGACGTGCTCGACGACGACCGAGTCGACGACCCGGCGCGGGTCTCATTTCTGACGCGCCATTTCGCCGCCGCGGCTGACGCCGTGCGCGACGGCGTGCCCCTGCGGGGCTACTTCATCTGGACGCTGATGGACAACTTCGAATGGGCGCACGGCACCAGCAAACGTTTCGGCATCGTCCATACCGAATACCGAACGCAGCGACGGCGGATCAAGTCGAGCGGCCGTTGGTATCGCGACCTGATCGCCGCGCACCACGTGGCGCGTGCGGAGGCCGCGGCGAAATGACGCGCGTGACCGCGAGCCCGACAGCAGCCCTCCGTGCCCTCCAGCTCGCGCCGGGAACGGTCGCGCTCTGGTGGCTGGGGCAGGCGGGCTTCGCGGTGCGCGCAGGCGGCCTGGTGATGCTGCTCGATCCATTCCTGGCCCCGATGGCCGAGCGTGTGTCGCCGCCCGCCTTCGAACCTGAAGACGCGGTCGATGTCGACGTCGTCACGTGCTCGCACGAGCACTACGACCATCTCGATCTCGCGTCGCTTCCCGCGATCGCGCAGGCCTCGCCAAGAGCCCGCTTCGTCATACCGCGTCCATTGGTCGATGCGGTCGCCGCCGCCGGCGTGCCGCGCGAGCGCATCGTCGGCGCGCAACCCGACGAGCGGATCCGCCTCGACGGTGTGACGCTGCACCCGCTTCCGGCGCGTCACGGCGTCGGGATAGCCGATGCGTACACCTTCGGCCGTGAGCTGTCCGGCGGGCTCTATCGCTATCTCGGCTACGTCGTCGACGACGGCGTGGCTCGCGTCTATCACGCGGGCGACACGATCGCGTACGACGGACAGGCCGAACGGCTGCGCGCGCTCGACGTGGACATCGCGCTCCTACCGATCAACGGACGCGATCACTTCCGCGAGACGGCGGGGATCGTCGGAAACCTCGATCACCGCGAAGCCGCGCGCCTTGCCGCCGACGCCGACGTCGAGGTCATCGTGCCGATGCACTACGACACGTTCGCCTCAAACCGCGGCTATCCATCCCACCTTGTCGATTTCGTCGGCCGTGAGGAGCTGCCCGTCGCGGTCCTCGTCCCAACCCGCGATCGTCCCGTGCTGTACACGAAGGGCGCCGCTCGTGACTGACCGGACCACGGCGGCCCTGGGGACGCTTGGCCTTCCGGCGACGGACCTGCGCGCTCTGCCCGATTCGCGTCGAACGTTTCCCGACGGCGCTCACTACCGAATCGAGATCCCGAGCACCGAAGGTCCGTCCGGCCTGTCGGCGGTCCTGGAGGAAGCGGAGCGCCTCGACGTACCCGTGACGCGCATCTCACAGGGCAGCGGCGTCTTCATGTGCACCGACGGCGAGCTTGATGACATCGCACGGGTCAGCGCGCATGCGGGTATCGAGGCGAGCCTGTTCGCGCGACCCAACGCGGGGTGGAGCGCGTCGGCGATGGCGCGATCCACGGTGGGGCCGCTCGTCGCCCCGGTCGCCCACGGCGCCGATCAGCTCGCGGCCGTCATGGATGATGTGTTCCGCGCGGCCGACCACGGGATCCGCAGCGTCCTTATCGAGGACATCGGCGTCCTCTCCGTCTTCGGCGCGCTGCGCCGCGCGGGACAGCTTCCAGCGGACATGCAGGCGAAGGTGTCGGTGATGCTGCCCGTCGCGAATCCGGCCAGCGCCCGCGTCGTCGCCGACCTGGGCGCCAGCACGATCAACCTGCCCACCGACCTCACTCTCTCCGAGATCGCAGCGATCCGCGCGGTCGTCGATGTGCCGCTCGATGTCTACGTCGAGTGTCCGGACAACCTCGGTGGGTTCATGCGGTATCACGAGATCCCGGAGCTGATCCGGGTGGCCGCGCCGGTCTACCTGAAGTTCGGACTCCGGGGCACCGCGGATCCCTATCCCGCGGGCACGCATCTGACTGCGCAGCTGGTGGGATTCGCCCGCGAACGCGTTCGTCGCGCGCGCCTTGGACTCGACCTGCTCGAGCGTTCCTTGGGAGGAGACCTGATTTGGCGCACCTCACGTCCTGGCGCGGCCGGCCTAGCGGTGCCGCTCATGCCGGCGGCCGTCGGCGGGTCGGGAGCACTTGTGTCACATTGACACTGTGACGATTCGGCGCCTAGCATGTTGGGATGCCGCGAACACTTGTTGCCGTGAATAACCAAGGTAGGTTGACGCTGCCCGCTGCCGTGCGCCGCCAGCTCGGTATCGGCGATGGCACGCAGCTCGAAGTAACCGTGCAGGATCACGAGGTCACACTCAGGCCGGCGACTGTTATCACGGCGGAGGACCGTTGGGCCTACGCGCCCGAAGCCATCGCGTCGCTGAAGCGCGCGCTCGCCGATGTGAAAGCAGGCTACGTCTTCCAGTTGACCGAGGGCGAGCTTCTCAAAGGCAAGTACCCGAAGCGCGCACCGCGGAAAGCAGCCGCACGCCGCGCGAAGCGATAGCGGATCTACCGCTACCGGTCGCTTCTCTTCACCGCAGATTTCGTGGACTCACTGATGGCTTTCCGGCTTGCTGATCAGAAGCGTTTCGCGAAGGCGTTGCGCCTACTGGATGTGGACGAACGCCACCCGTCGCTGCGTGTCCACGAGCTTCAAGGTGACCTCGCAGGCGTCTGGTCGGCGAGCGCGACCGATGACCTCCGGATCGAATTCCTGCGTGACGGCGACGGGAAGAAGATCCTCCTTCGCTGCTCGAGGCACTACCGCTAGTTCGCCGCGATCCGCTCCCGCAGGACCTGCTGAAGGATCCCGCCCTGGCGAACGTACTCGACATCGGTCGGGTCGTCGACCCGCGCGAGCACCTGGAACGACGTCTTCTTTCCATCCGCTGACGCTGCCTCGACCGTCAGCTTCGCGCGCGGCGCGAGCCTGTCGAGCCCGCGGATCGTGAACGTCTCCGCACCGGTGAGGCCGAGCGAAGCCAGCGTCTCGCCGGGGGTGAACTCGAGGGGCAGGACTCCCATCATCACCAAGTTGGAGCGATGGATGCGCTCGAATGACTCGGCGATCGCGGCGCGCACGCCCATCAGGTTCGGTCCTTTCGCGGCCCAGTCGCGCGAGCTTCCGGAGCCGTACTCCTTGCCCGCGAACACCAGGAGCGGCACGCCGTCCTTCTGATAGCGCACCGCCGCGTCGTAGATCGTCATCGCGTCGCCCGACGGGATGTGGCGCGTCCACCAGCCTTCCTTGTCGGCGAGCTTGTTGCGCAGGCGGATGTTGGCGAACGTTCCCCGGATCAGCACCTCGTGGTTTCCGCGGCGCGTTCCATATTGGTTGAAGTCCACAGCCTTCACGCCCTTCGAGACGAGGTACTGACCCGCCGGGCTCGCAGCGGGGATCGCACCCGCGGGCGAGATGTGATCGGTCGTGACCGAGTCGCCGACCGAGACGAGCACGCGCGCGCCGACGATGTCCGGGATCCTCGCGGGCGGTGTCGCGGAAAAGTTCTGGAAGAACGGCGGCTCCTGCACGTAGGTCGAGTTCGGGTCCCATTGATAGGAGAGCCCGGTCGGCGACGGCATCGTCTTCCAGAAGCGGTCGCCTTCGAATATCTTGCCGTACTCGGTCGCATACATCTCCTGCGTGATCGCCTTGCCGACGACCGCGTTCACTTCATCGGGTGTCGGCCAGATGTCCTTCAGGAACACCGGCTTGCCCTGCTTGTCGTTCCCGATGGGCTGGTCCTGGAGATCGATGTGGACGGTGCCGGCAAGTGCGAATGCGACGACGAGTGGTGGCGACGCGAGATAGCTCGACTTCACCAGCGGGTGAATGCGGCCCTCGAAGTTGCGATTGCCGCTCAGGACCGAGACGACATTCAGGTCGTGATCCTTGACCTCCTGCTCGATCTCGGGCGTCGCGAGCGGTCCCGTATTTCCGATGCAGACCGTGCAACCGAAACCGACGAGGTAAAAGCCCAGCTGCTCGAAATAAGGCGTGAGACCCGCGGCTTCGAGATAACGCGTCACCACGCGCGAGCCGGGTGCGAACGTCGTCTTCACGTGTGGCTTCACCGCGAGGCCACGTTCGATCGCCTTCTTGGCGAGGAGGCCCGCGGCGATCATCACCGAAGGGTTCGAGGTGTTCGTGCAGCTGGTGATCGCGGCGATGACAACGGAGCCGTCGCTCACCTGAAGTGTGCGCGGCCGGTGCGCGACCGCCGCGGTCTCCGGCGTGGCGGTCGCGACCATCGTCTGAGCGGCGTCGTTGATCGGCTTCGGACCCTCGCTGTTACCGACGAGCGTCACGCCCGTCGTCGGCTTCGGCCCGGTGAACGAGTCCCAGATCATCGGAAGGTCGACGCGGTCCTGCGGCCGCTTCGGCCCGGCGACCGATGGCTTCACCGAGCCGAGGTCGACCTCGATGAGCTCGTCGAACGCCGGCGTCGGACCGCCGTCGGAGCGGAACATGCCCTGCGCCTTCGTGTAGCGCTCGACCAGCGCGATGAGCTCGCGCGGCCGCCCGGTCTGCTCGAGATAGCGGAGCGTCTGCCGATCGACGGGGAAGAGCGCGCTCGTCGCGCCGTACTCGGGACACATGTTCGCGACGGTCGCGCGCTCGGCGACCGCGAGCGACGACAGGCCCTCGCCCGCGAACTCGATGAACTTGTTCACGACGCCCTTCCTCCGGAAGAGCTCGGTGAGCGTGAGCACGAGATCGGTCGCGGTCGTGCCGATCGGCAGCTGGCCCACCAGCTTCACGCCGACCACGACCGGCCACGGGAGGTAGGTCGGTTGACCGAGCATCGCGGCCTCGGCCTCGATGCCACCGACGCCCCAGCCGAGCACCCCCAGGCCGTTGATCATCGTCGTGTGCGAGTCGGCTCCGAAAAGCGTGTCCGGCATCGCGACCCCATCGCGCACGACGACGACTTCCGCGAGCCGCTCGAGGTTCACCTGATGACAGATGCCCGCGCCCGGGGGCACGACGCGAAAGGTCTTGAACGCCTGGCCCGCCCAGCGGAGGAGCGCGTAGCGCTCGCGGTTGCGCTCGTATTCGCGTTCGAGGTTGCGCTCGTAGACGTCCTTCGCGCCGAAGAAGTCCGCCTGGACCGAGTGGTCGATGATCAGGTCGACCGGGATCTGCGGCTCGATCTTCGCGGGGTCCTTGCCGGCACGCTTCATCGCGGCGCGCATCGCGGCGAGGTCCACCGCGGCCGGGACGCCGGTGTAGTCCTGCAGCAGGATGCGCGACGGGCGGAACGGGACCGACGCGTCGGCGGGTGGTGAAGCGGGGTACTTCGCGAGGGCGACCGCGTCGCGCTCGGCCGCATCGCCCCGCGCGGCGGCGCGCAGCACGCCCTCGAGCAGGATCTTCACCGTCGTTGGGAGACGCGAGACGTCGCCGACCTGCGAGAGCGGGAGGTAACGGAGCTGCGTCTCAGACAACGCGGCGCTCTTGATCTCGGTCATGTCAGTAGATCCTTCACCAGATCGCGCTCCTTCTCGAGCTCCGCCACGGTCGCGCCGAGCTTCTCTGTCGCGAACCGGTCGAGCTTCACGCCAGGGACGATCTCGTAGCCGCCGTCGCCCTTCGAGTGGAGCGGGAATGACGAGACCAAACCATTCGGTACGCCGTAGCTGCCGTCGGAAACGACCGCAGCGCTGAAGCAATCGCCCGGTGGCGTCGCGGTGACGAGGCTGCGCACGTGATCGACGAGCGCCTGTGCCGCGGAGAACGCGCTCGACGCCCCCCGCGCGGCGATCACAGCGGCGCCGCGCTGCTGCACCGCTGGAATGAATTCTTTCTCGAGCCAGCCGCGGTCGATCACCTCGGACGCCGCCTTGCCCCTCACGGTGGCGTTGGTGAAGTCGGGATATAGCGTCGCGCTGTGGTTGCCCCAGATCGCGAGCTTCTTCACGTCCTTGACGCGCGCGCCGGCCTTGTTCGCGAGGAGCGAGCGCGCGCGGTTCTGATCGAGCCGCGTCATCGCGCTCCAGCGGTCGTTCGTCACGCTCCTCGCGTTCGCGCGAGCGATGAGGCAGTTCGTGTTGCACGGATTGCCGACCACCACGACTCGGACGCCCTGCGCGGCGTGCCGCGCGATGGCCTTGCCCTCCTCGACGAAGATCGGACCGTTCTTCCGGATGAGATCGCCGCGCTCCATACCCGGTCCGCGCGGCACGCTTCCGACGAGCAGCACCCAGTCGGCGTCCCGATGCGTCTCCGCGCGGTCGGCGCTCGCGCTCACTCGGGCGAGCAACGGATAAGCGCCGTCTTCGAGCTCCATCACGACGCCCTTGGCCTTGTCGATCATCGGTGGGATGTCGGCGAGCCGCAGGTCGACGTCCGTGTCGGGGCCGAACATCGCGCCGGCGGCGATGCGCGGCAGGAGCGCGTACGCAACTTGACCGGTCGCGCCGGTCACGACGACACGCACCGTCGTGCTCATGTTGGCCTCACGAGTCCTTCGCGTCGGCGCCACCGTAGACGGCCTCCGCCTCGATCTCCACCAGGATCCTCTGGTCGATGAACTCCACTTTCACGATCGTCGTCGCCGGGCGGATGTCGCGGAAGACGTCACCGTGCACCACCGCCACGCGGTCGATGTCCTGGACGTCGCGGACGTAGATGCGCGTCATGATCACGTCGCCCAGCGACGATCCGAGGTCCTCGAGCGCGCCTTTGATGATCTCGAGCGCTTGGCGCATCTGGTCGACCACGTCATCCGAAACGACCTGACCGTTCTCGTCGAGACCGGCGGTGCCCGCGATGCGGACGACGCGCCCGTGGCGTACGGCGCGCGAGTACCCGAACTGGAACTCGTACTTCGTCGAAGTCGAGTGGAGGTAGCGGCGAGGATTGTTCGGATCCTGGAGTGGCATCAGCCCTTCATCCTCCGTATGACCGCGTCTGCGAACTCGCGGGTGCCGACCGCGGTCGGGTCGTCGCGCTCAGGTTTGAGGTCATACGTGACATCTTTGCCCTCGGCGACCACGGCCGCGACGGCCCGCTCCAGCCGGTCGGCCGCGTCGCGCTCGGAGATGTGCTTCAGCATGAGGACGCCGGCGAGCATGAGCGCCATCGGGTTCACCTTGTTCTGGCCGGCGTACTTGGGCGCGGAGCCGTGGATGGCCTCGAAGACGGCGACGCCGTTCTCGCCGATGTTCGCGCCCGGCGCGACGCCCAGTCCACCTGCGAGACCGGCCACGAGGTCGCTCACGATGTCACCGTAGAGGTTCGGCAGCACGAGCACGTCGTACAGATCGGGCTTCTGGACGAGCTGCATGCACATGTTGTCGACGATGCGGTCCTCGAATTCGATGTCGGGATACTCCTGCGCCACCTCGCGCGCGATGCGCAGGAACAGTCCGTCGGCGAACTTCATGATGTTGGACTTGTGTACGGCCGTCACCTTGCGGCGGCCGTTCGCGACCGCATAGTCGAAGGCGAACCTCACGATGCGCGTCGATCCCATGACGCTGATGTACTTGATCGCGATCGCAGCGTCTTCGCGGATCTTGGTGTGCGCCTCCTTCTCGATGACCGTGCGTACCCTCGCGAGCTCCGGCGTCCCGATATCGAACTCGATCCCGGCGTAGAGGTCCTCGATGTTCTCGCGCACGACGACGAGATCGATGTTGCCCATCGGCGCGTGGACACCGGGGTAGGTCTTCGCCGGACGAAGGTTGGCGTAGAGGTCGAACTCCTTGCGCAGCGCGACGTTGACCGAGCGCATCCCGGTGCCGAGCTCCGTGGTCAGTGGGCCCTTGAGGCCGACCTTGTTGCGTCGGATCGAATCGAGGGCGCTTTTCGGGAACGGATCGCCGAGTTTTTGCAGCGCGGGTAGGCCGATGTCGTGAACGTCCCACTGGATCTGCACGCCGGTCGCTTCGATGGCGCGGCGGGTGGCGTCGACGATCTCCGGACCCGTGCCGTCGCCTGGGATGAGCGTGATGCGATGCGTCAGTGCGGTCTCCCCTTCGCCTGCGGCCGTCTGGCATCGTACGCTCGCGGACGCCCCATAGAACAGCCTTGTCCTTGATGTAGTCCCATAGATGGCTTCTATACTTTGAGCATGGAGCTCGGCCAGATCGAGGCCTTCGTCGAGGCCCAGCGACGCGGCAGCATCACGCGCGCGGCAGCCGCGCTGGAGCTCACGCAGCCGACGCTGACCGCGCGCCTCCGCGGTCTGGAACAGGAGCTGGGGGCGCAGTTGCTCGTTCGCGGCCGGCGGGGCGTGAGCCTCACGGCGGCCGGGCGCCGATTTCTGCCCCGCGCTCAGGCGGCACTCGAGGCGGTCCGGCGGGGCGTGGCCGAAACGAAGGCTGCCCGCGAAGGGCGTGGGGGCGTTCTCGCGCTCGGCCTCGCGACCGATCTCGCGCTCTACATCGCGCCGACGGCACTCGCGCGCTTCGCGCGCGCACACCCGGATGTCGAGATCAGCGTCCGAAGCGGGCGGTCGCACGCGGTCGCGGAGTCCCTGCGCGCCGACGAGATCGAGATCGCGCTGGTCAGCCAGCTCGTCGCGCTGCCCGAGCTGGCGTCGCGTCCGCTGTTCGAGGAGTCCGTGCCCGCGGTCGTCGGGCGCGCTCATGCGTTCGCCGCTCGCGGCCGCGTCGGCATCGAGGACCTCGCGCGCTCGGGGCTGGTCATGCGTGATCCAAGCGCGTACCTCCACGCGATCACCGTCGCGTACTTCGCCGCCGCCGGCACCGCGCCGCGCATCCTGATGGAGCTCAACAACACCGAAGCCTGCAAGCGCGTCGTACTCGCCGGACTCGGCGCCGCCTTCCTGCCGCAGATGGCCATCCACGACGAGCTGCGACGGGGTGACCTCGTCGCGCTGCGTGTGGAAGGGCATCCAGCACCCAAGCGCACGATCCATGTCATGACCCGAGCCGGCGCGGAAGTCTCACCGACCGCGAACGCGCTGCTGCGGGTCTTGCCGCGTCCCTCATGATGCGATGGTGAGCGTGCAGGGTCTGTCGTTACCCGTGGCGCAGGACCGGCCGCTGCCCGCGGTGCAGCGCGCGTACTTCTACGTCGTGCTGCTCGTCGCGATCCACATGATCGTCCTCGGCGTCGCGAATCTCCTGCGTGTGGGTGCCGAGATCGCGCTGGGCGCGCCGAGCGGCGGCTTCACCGGGCTGCCGTTCGTGTTCGCGGAGTTCAGCCGCCCGCGCGAGCAATACCGCGAGCAGGCGAGCCTGGCGATCGCCCTGCTCCTCGTCGCAGTACCGGCGTGGTACCTCCACTACCGCGCCGCGGATGCCGCGGCTCGCCGCTCGCTGGTGGAGCGCGGCAGCGCGCTGCGGAGCGCGTACCTGCAGATCGTCGTGCTCGTCACCGCCCTGCTCGTGTTCGGGTACGGCCAGCGCGTGCTGTTCCTCGTCCTTCAGGCGGCGCTGGTGGGCGACAGCACGTTCATCCGTCTCGAGCCGAGCTGGGTGGCGCGCGCCGCCGGCGCGCTGGCGATGGTGATCGCAGCAACGGGCGCGCTCGTATTCCACGTTCGCCTCGCCGCGGCCGACCGCGCGACCGGCGCGCTCTCCGGCCGGGCGGCCGACCTCGGCCACCTCGTGCGCTACGCCTTGGCGCTCATCGGCCTCGCGTTCTTCACGTTCTCATTCGCCTCGCTGCTGGCGACGCTCTGGCAGCAGGTCCTCTTTCCGTTCGCCGAGCCGCCCATCCCGCCCGGACTGCCGCAGTCGATCCCACCGCGGCCCGGCGTGGACGAGATGGTGCGCTTCGACATCGTGAGCTCGCTCCCCGTCATCGTCGGGGGTGTCGCGCTGTGGACCGCGGCGTGGTTCCGCGCCGAGCGCGCGGTCCGCGCCGGCCGGGAAGCGGCACCCACCGTGCGCCGGATCGCGGTGTATCTCGTCATCGCGTTCTCGGCGCTGGCGGTGCTCTTCAGCCTCACGTCGGCGATCGCGCTCGTCATCGCGCGCGCCCTCGGGGACCGCGGCACCGACCAGAGCCTGGGCCGCGACCTTGGCAGCTCCATTCCGTTCGCGGTCGTCTTCGCCATCGTATGGTGGTACCACCGTCGCGTCGTCGAGCGCGACGCTGCGAGCGAGACCGAGGCCGGTCGCGCGGGGATCCGCCGCGCCTACTACTACCTCGTAGCGGCGATCGGTCTCGCGATGATGGCGATCGGCGCCGCCGGCGCGATCGGCGCGATCGGTAGCGGTTGGCTCGGTCTCATGAATCACGACGCGCGCGAGACCGCGACATGGATCGCGCTCGTCCTCGTCGGCGGCCCGGCGTGGGCCTTCCACTGGCGCGCGCAGCAGCGGCGGATCGACGACGACGAACGCCGATCGCTGCAGCGGCGGGTGTACCTCTACCTCGCGATCCTCGGCAGCGTTGCCGCCGTTCTCGTGTTCGGCTCGGCGCTGCTATTCAACCTGCTGAAGGGTCTGCTGGCGCTCCACTTCGATCTCGCCCTATGGCACGACCTCTGGCACTTCAGTGTCGATTCCGCGGTCGGGGCGGTCGCGCTCGCGTGGCACTTTCGTCTCGTGCGCGCGGACCGTGCCGCGCTCGCGGCCGCGGGACTCGAGGAGACGTATCACGTGACGCTACTGGTGAAGGCCGCGGACCGCGCGACGGCGCAGGCGCGCGTCACCGCGGCGCTAGAGGGTCAGGCCGACATCACCGTCCGCCCGTAAGCACCCGGGTCACCCCGGCTGGTTGAACTTGTTGACCAGATCCCTGATCGCCGCAGGCGTCGCGCCGAACGCGGCGAGGATCTTCGAGCCCGCCGCGTCCCAATCCGCGGCGTAGGCCAGCAGCAAGCATTCCGGTCGGATCGCACCTGCACCCGCGAGCCTGTCGGCCGCCTCGACGAGCCGCACTGCGCGCGGCGTCAGACCGACGCCGGGCATCTGCCACTCAACACCGGGGGCTTCCGCCTTGGACACGGTCTCGCGCGCGCGATCGAGCGTCACACCGAGCTCGCCGAGGACGCGCTGCGACACCGTTCCGTTCGCGCTCATGAGACCGAGCAGCAGGTGGTCGGTCCCGATCCAGGTATGACCGCAGCCGAACGCTTCGTTCTGCGCCAGAGCCAGCACGCGCTTCGCGGCATCGTCGAGGCGCTCGAGCGAACTCGCGGTGTATAGGCGCGTCGCCACCGATGGCCCAGGCGCGGGTCCGCTAGCCTCGCGGCCCAACGCCGCGATCACCTGATGGCGCACTGTCTCGAGCTTCACGCCGAGCGACTGCAGCGCGGCGGACGCGACGCTCTCGCCCTCGCGCACGATGCCAAGCAAGAGGTGCTCGGTGCCGACGTGACTGTGACCGAGCTTGCGAGCTTCGTCGGTCGCCAGCTCGATGATCATCTTGACGCGCGGCGTGAGCGTGATCTCGCTCGGCGACGTCGTCGCGTCCCCGCGCCCGATCATGAACTCGACCGCTGCGCGGACCTTTGAGAGCTCGACGCCCAGCGAATCGAGCACGCGCGCTGCGACGCCCTCGCCTTCACGCACGAGTCCGAGAAGGAGATGCTCGGCGCCGATGTAGTTGTGGTTGAAGCGGATCGCCTCGTCCTGCGCGAGAGCGAGCACGCGCTTCGCGCGGTCGTTGAAGCGATCGAATGGTCCCATCGGGATCGAGACTACGGCTTGCTAGTTCGTCAGCTCCGCCTTGAGGGATGCGAGCAGTAGCCGGCGCTGCAGCCGAAGCGCTTCCGGCACCGTGCCGCCGAGCTTCTCGAACCAATCGGCGTGCGCCTCGAGCTCCTTCGTCCACTCGTCGGGGTCGACACGCAGCGCGGCCGCGATCGACTCACGCGTCGCGTCGATGCCGCGCAGGTCGAGGTCACTCACGCGCGGCGTATAGCCGATCGGCGTCTCCATCGCGCCGGCGCGGCCCGCGCAGCGGTCGATGATCCACTTCAGCACGCGCATGTTCTGGCCGTATCCGGGCCAGAGATACGTTCCGTCGTCGCCCTTCCGGAACCAATTCACCAGGAAGATCTTCGGCGGGCGCGACATGCGTCCGAACATCGAGAGCCAGTGCGCGAAGTACGTTCCCGCGTCGTAGCCGATGAAGGCGAGCATCGCCATCGGGTCGCGGCGGATGCGTCCGACCGCGCCGGTGATCGCGGCGGTCGTCTCGGCGCCGGCGGTCGCGCCGAGATAGACGCCGTGCGTCCAGTTGAAGGACTCGACCGCGAGCGGAACGGTCGTCGAGCGGCGGCCGCCGAAGAGGAT
>VBEZ01000121.1 GCA_005882255.1 Chloroflexota bacterium
GCTCGCGCAGCCGAGCCGAGAAGTGGCGTCGTTGTGGCAGCGCGTCGAGGACCGCCCGGGTACGCGCGTTCTGCGCTTCCGTCCAGGCGCGCGTGCGTTCGCTATCGGTGTCCTCGAGCCAGCGGTACGGATCGATGACGCGCTCGCCATGCCACTCGTCCGCCACCTCTTCACGCGGCGTCGGCGGCGGCGGCAACACACGCATCCGCTGAGATTAATGCGGCGTCAGACGGCCCGCCTCACCCTGTCGCTCCTCGCGGCGCGTCATTCCGCCGACGACCGCGGCGATGAGCCCGACGACGAAGACCGCGACGAATAGGACGGGCGTGTGCATCGCGAGCCCGAGGAGCTCATCGACCGAGTAGGCGGCCACGCCGGAGAGACCGACGACCGCGAACACGCAGAACAGCACCAGCGGGTACTCATAGCCGCCCTTCGTCACAAAGAACCCCTTGGCCCAATGGACTTTCCAGATCGCGACGAGCATGTCAACGGCGAGGACCGCGGCCGCGAGGGGCGTGAGGAAGCCGACCGCGAGTGCGAGCCCACCGAGGAGCTCGCCCCACGCCGACGCGTACGCCCAGAGGCGTGGTGGGCGAAAGCTCATGCGCTGCGCCGCGCCGATCCAATTGACGAACCCCGGTCCGCCGAAGGCGCCCATGACCTTCTGCGCGCCGTGGCCAACGAGCACCAGGCCGGCGACGACTCGTAAGGCAGCAAGCGCTATCCCTGCGTCGATCTCTGGCATGAGACCTCCCGTCGTTCCTCCGTGCCGCAGTCGCCGTGCCAGCGCGTATGGTGACGGGAGCGCTAGCCCGCGGGCACATCCTTCAGGAAGTTGATCGCGCCGACCCATCGGCGATAGCCCATCGACGCGTTGATGTGGAGGATCGGGTCGTTCGCGCCGTCGTTCCCGGTCTGGACGCGGTCGACGCCGAGCGCGATCGCTTGGACGAGTGTCTCGCATTTCAGCGCGCGCGCGATACCCCGGCCACGCACGCGCCGCGCGGTGGCCGTCCAAGCCGTACCGACGACGCCGCGGACCGGCGGATACCCGAGCACGGATACGCCGACGATGTCATCGCCCTCGCGTGCGAGCCAGATCCGATCCTCGTGCATGTCCGGTGCGCGGAGCCACCGCATCGTGTCCTCGAAGGTTTCCTCGACGTTGGGTAGCGTCGTTGGCACGTCCTGCACGGCCTCCTCGTTCATTCGCCACACCTTGCGGTACGTGTCGGGATCGGCGTCCTGATCGAGCGTCAGAACGCGGATGCCCTCGGCGCGCATGCGCGCTCGGCTCTCGGTCGCCATTTCCGCGATGCGCGTCCCGTTCTCGCCCAGATCGAGCAGCCAGCGGCGGTGGCGGCGGTCCTCGTGGAAGCCGCGAGCCAGGATCGTCGCGATGCGCAGCTCGTCGTCCTCGTTCGCGCGGACCGCGACGCGCCTGGCGCCCTCTGCGACGAGTCGACGCTCCATCTCCGCGAGAAGTGCGTCGAGCGTCGCCCGATCGCGCCGATCCGGCGAGAGGTCGCCACCGATGTCGCCGTGCGGCACGCGCAGCCTGGCCCACGCAGGGTGATCGAAGGTCGCGACACCGATGTCGCGGCCGTGGCGCTGCACGACCCAGCGACGCGAAACATAGGTGTCGTCCGGCTGCTCCCACCAGTACCGCTCCACGACCGGATCGGTCGGCCGCGTTGGTCGCAGGGCGGTGAACACGTCCGCGTAGAAGGTCGCGTCGTCGAGCGTCGCGTCGCGGAAGTGAAGGCCGTTCGTCATCCGCTCCGCTTCAGACGACCGGTGCGCTTCGCGTACCGCTCGACCTCGACGAAGAGCCGCAGTCCGAGCGGCACCGAGACGACGCCGACCACGAGCGCGGGCCACACCTCGGGCCACAGCGTGGTCAGGTCGGCGCCGTCGAGCAAAGCCGCGCGCATGCCCCGGATCACGTAGGTCGCGGGCGAGATCGTGGAGAGCGCCTGCATCCAGCTCGGCAGCACGTCGACCGGGTAATAGACGCCAGAGACCAGGAGCACGACGGCCTGGACGATGTACGCCATCTGTAGCCCCTTCTCGGTCCACAACAGCGGGAACGACGCCGACGCGATGCCAAGTCCTACGAACGCCATCGCTCCCACCAGCAGCAGCACGACCGCGGAGAGCACGTTCGCGCGCGAGAGGTCGACGGGCACGAAGAGCGTGACCGCGCCGAGGATCGCGACGCTGAACGCGGTCGCGCGCACCAGCGTCGCGCCGCACATGCCGATGAGGTGCGTGAAGCGCGGCACCGGCGACATGAACGTGTACTCGATGGTCCCCTCCCAGCGCTCCCACGCGATGACCTCGCCGATGTTCTCGAAGATGATCCCGAGGAAACGCCAGGCAATCGTGCCGACGAGGAGATAGAGGACGAAGTGCGATACGGCCGCGGGATCGACGACGCCGCCGCTGATCGCCGGCGCTGCGAGACCGATGTACGCGACCGAGAGCGACGTCACGATGCCGTAGACGAGCCAGACCAGCTCCCACGCCCAATAGCGCTTCGAGAGCGCGATCTCGCGCTCGACGAATGCGTAGGCCAGTCCGAGCTGACCGCCCATGGCGGTCATCATTTGGTCTTGTCCTCGGCCACGGCATCGGCCTCGTCCAGACGCCGGCCGGTCACGGACATGAACACGTCCTCGAGCGCGCTGGCGCCGTGACGCGCCCGAAGCTCGTCCGCGGTGCCCTCGGCCACGAGGCGCCCGTCATGCAGGATCCCGATGCGATCCGAGAGGCGCTCGGCCTCGTCGAGGTCGTGCGTCGTCAACACGATGGTGGCGTCGTGCTCGTCGCGAAGATCGCGCACGAACGTTTGCACCTCGCGTTTGCTGCGGATGTCGAGCCCGGTCGTCGGCTCGTCGAGGAGCAGCAGCGTCGGAGCGGTGAGGAAGGCGCGCGCGATCGCGACCTTCTGCTGCATCCCACGGGAGAGCTTCTCGAGCGGCTCGTTGACCCGGTCGATGTCGACGCCGAGACGGCGCAGGATCGCCAGCGCCTTCGCCCGGGACTCGTCCGGGGCGACGCCATAGAGGCGACCGGCGTAAACGAGATTCTCCATGGCCGAGAGCTTCTTGAAGAAGGACGCCTCGACCGAGACGCGGTTGATGAGCCGCTTCACGGCGTCCTCGTCCTGCCGGATATCGAGCCCGAACACGCGCACCGTCCCCTCGTCGGGCGTGAGGAGCGTCGAGAACATCCGGATAAGCGTCGACTTCCCGGAGCCGTTCGCGCCGAGCAGGCCATAGATCTCGCCGCGCACGACGCGCAGCGAAACAGCATCGACCGCGCGTCGGACGCCCTCGCGGGACGACTTGAACGTTTTGGTGACCGCCTCGGCCACGAGCGCGTCGCGGCCGGGCGTCCGTAAGACTTCTGGTCGGGTCGCTGTCAGCGTGGCCACTTCGTTCTCCCGTCTCTTTCTTGGAACCAAAAGACCGT
>VBEZ01000122.1 GCA_005882255.1 Chloroflexota bacterium
CCGGTCGAGAGCGTGTCGGTCGCGCCGAGCCCGACACCAGCATCGACGCTCCAGACCGCGACTCCTTCAGCGACAGCACCCGGCCGGTTCGTGAACGCCGCGCTCGGATACGCCGTCACCCTGCCGCCGTCGTGGCGTGTCAGCGACTGCCTTTCCCGGATCGCGGTGCAGGATCCGGTGTTCCTCGGTCAGGACGTGCTGACGTGGCGCACGGTGGCCGACGAACAGGATCTCGGCGTGCCAGGCGGCACCGGGCCGTCCGGTGCGTTCGCCTGGGTCGTGGAGGTGGAGGCGCAGACCTCATCGCAGACGCCCATCGAGTTCGCCACCGCGCGCGCGGGTGGCAACGGCGGCCAAGTGCAGGCGACGACGATCGATGGCAAACCCGCGGCACGACAGTTCGGCGCCGCGGACGAATCACTGGGCTACTACGTCGCATCCTCGGGACGCATGTATGGCATCACGGTCGTGCCAGGCGCAGACCCGCGTCCGCCTCAGCTCCCGAACGCGACGTTCGACGCGATCGCACGTTCGCTGACACTCGTGACGCCCGCCGCGCGTCCGACGGCGACACCCGCGCCAAACGTAAGCGCCGCGGTCGAGAACGCGGTCGATGCCGTCGCCGCGGCCTTCGTGGCTTCTGATGCGGACCGCTTGCGCGATCTGATGAAGCCGACGTGCTGGTTCAACTCCGGCTATTACCAATCCGAGGGCGCTGCGACGAGCCGCGACAAGATGGCCGCGCGGCTCCGCACCTCGTTCTCGCAGGGGCTCAAGGTCACGGTCGAGCCGCGGCCCATCCGCCCCGATCCTCCGATGCCGGGATCGTTCTGGGTCTGGTCGACGTGGTCGGCCTACGGCACCCCGGCGACACCCCAGAGCAACGTACAGCTCGTGTTCGACCAGATCGACGGGCGCTGGTACTGGGTCGGCGCACTCTTCAACGCCGCGCGCTGACTTCGGCGCGTGCTAGCTGGGCGGGAGAACGCGTTCGATCTCGTCCAGATGCTCTCTGCGGTGGATCGCGCGCGATAGGTTGAACGGCGGATTTCCCTTCGCGCGGATCTTCGCGAGCATCGTGTCGCTCAGTGCCTTGACCTTGCGGTCCGCCTCATCCGCCAGCCGCAGCGCGAGCTGCGCCGCGATCCGCGGTGGCAGTGCCAGGCATAGCGGCTTGGCCGAATCGTTGGCGGCGTCGGTGTCTTCGGGCTCGTACACCGAGGGCTCGCCGTCCGGCCCCCACTTGTCGAGGAAGTAGATCGCTCGCGCATCCCAGTAGCCCACATGCGCGAGCACCGCGGACACCGTCCAGCCGCCCGGCATCGATCGACGCAGGTCGTCGTCGCTCAGAAGCGCGACGAGCCGGCGAAGGCGCTCGCGCTCGGCATCGGTCTCTATGTCGTGACTTCGATCCACCGTGGCGCTCCTCCTTGTATCGTCCCGATTGTCTATGGCCACGAGCACTAGCGCAGTCGGACGTCTGCTGCCGGCGATATCGTCGCTGCTGCGACCACCGCCGGCGGGCGAGCTTCGCGAATATGGTGGCGTCGCCCTCGTCCGGCGCAAACGGGTCATCGATATCGGCTGCGGCGATGGGCGTATGGCCCTCGGGTGCGCGCCCCACGCGTCGGAGGTCGTCGGTGTCGACCCGGATCCGTCCGCGATCCGCCTCGCGCGCGCGAAAGCGCGCGAGCTGGGCGCCGCGAACGTGAAGTTCAAGGTCGGCGTCGCTCAGGAGCTTCCGTTCGCCGATGGCTACTTCGACGTCGCGATCCTGTCGTGGACGCTCTGATGCGTCCCACGATGGGGCATGGTCGATGCCCTCAGGGAAGCCCGCAGGATCCTGCGGCCGCGCGGCATCCTCGTCGACGCGCGGCCTGATTCACGCGTCGTCGCGTACGCGGAGCACGGCGCCGCGACCGGCACGTACCGTCAGGCCGGGGTCATCGCGACCTCGCACGAGGAGCTCGTAAACGACCGCAGTTCGGACGACGCGGTCGCGACGGCCGTGACGAGTGGTTGGTTCCGCTCGCGGGGTGCCGGCCGCTTCTGGCACCGCGTGCTCTTCGAAGATCGGCCCACGCTGCAGCGCTACCTCGACGACCACGCGCGTTTCGTGCATCGCGTTCGCTGGATGGTCGATCCGGCAACGCGAAGACGCTGGGACGAGGACCCGTGGGCGATCCGGCGCGCCGTGCGCCACGAGCGGTTCGAGCGGCTCTAGCTCGTCAGCGCGAAGGCGGTTTCCCACACGGATTCGTAGCCCTCGAGGATGCGAGGCCACGCGAAGCGTTTCGCGGTCGCGCGCCCGTCGGTGCGGATCGAGCGTCCGAGCTCCGGACGCTCGCGCAGCGTCAGGTATGAGGTGAGGAGCTCGCGGGGATCGTCGCTCTGCACCACGATCGCGTTGCCGAACGGCACGGCGTAGTCCTCCCCGGTCCGGCCGAGGTACGCGATGCCGCCGGACGCCATCACTTCGAGACCGACGAGTCCGAACGGCTCCTTCTCCGAGTTCGCGAGCACGCCGTCGGCCGCGGCGTACAGGGAGCGCAGCGCCTTCTCGTCGATGAAGAAGTCGAGGAACACGACCTCCGCGTTCGTCGTCGCGATCGCGGCGGCGAGGTCGCGCGACGACGCGCCCTGCGGCAGCGCGAGACGCTCGACGGTGAGTCCACGCCCGAAGATGCGATCGCCGACCGTCTCGGCGTACGGGCTGCGGCTGCCGCGCATGATGAAACGTGGCCGCATGCCGGCGTCGCGCATCGTGGCGATCGCGTCGATGGCCCAGAGCCAGCGCTTGTCGACGTCGAACCGCGCGACCTTCACGAACGTGGGTCGGTCGCCGAACGCCTTGCGCATCGCGGTCACGTCGGTCGCCGCGAGCGGCTTCAGGTAGCGATCGGCGATGCCATTCGGCAGCACGGCCGCCTCGACGTCGACCTTCGCGAGCTCCATGCGCATGTAGCGCGAGATCGTCGTGATGGACACGGCGCGGCGCAGGAGCGGGAAGTCGATGCGGCCGAAGCCGTAGGTGTTGTTCGCGTTCCAGAAGAGTGCCGCGGAGCGATCGGCTCGTGCGGACAGGAGCGTTGCGGTGTTGATCGCTGCCGCGGCGGTCTGCCAGTCCTCGAACAAGACGACGCTCCGCTCGCCCCGCGTGGTTGCGGCCGGGATCACGACGTTCGCGAGATGCGGCGGCACGGTGCGCGAAAAGTCGAGGTACTTCCCGTCTTCGCCGTCGTACACGTCGCGCGGGTGATAGCGGCTGATCCACTGCGACCAGCGCTGGAGCACCAGCTGACCCTCAAAGCGCTCCTCGCGCGTAGGCAGGGACGGGTCGCCGACGAAGAGGTGATGCACGCGATGTCCGCGGTCGAGCAGCGCACCGGAGAGGTCTGTCATGCGCGTCGCGAGACCGCCGACGAACGAATAGCGGTCCGGTCCCTCGAACGCGACGAGCACGACGTGGAACACGAACGCGATAATGACACGCTCATGAATCCGCTCCAGCTGATCCGCGAGCAACCTGGCGCGGTCCGCGCGATGCTCGAGCTGCGCCACTTCGACGCACCGCTGGGTCGCATCGTCGAGCTGGACACCCGAAGTCGGGCACTGCGCTCCGAAGTCGAGCAGCTGCGCGCCGAACGGAACAAGGGAAGCAAGGGCGGTCCGCCAAGCGACGCGGTCAAGACCCGAATGCGCGAGGTGGGCGAGCGCATCAAAGCGATCGAGGCGGAGCTCGGCCCACTCGAATCAGAGCGCGACGAGCTCGTTCTCCACATCCCCAACCTGGTCGATCCCGGCGCGCCGGTCGGGGCCGTGTACGAGGACAACAAGGTCGTCCGCGAGGA